>JAATGI010000012.1 GCA_015654725.1 Rhodospirillales bacterium | reverse complement strand
GATCGAGATCATCGCGCCCGCGGTCGCGCAATTGCGGGCGGAAGGCATCGCGGCGCACGGCCCGGCGCCGGCCGACACGCTGTTCCACCCCGCCGCCCGCCAGCGCTACGACGCGGCGTTGTGCATGTATCACGACCAGGCCTTGATCCCGCTCAAGACCATCGATTTCGAGCGCGGCGTCAATGTCACGCTCGGCCTGCCCTTTATCCGCACCTCGCCGGACCACGGCACCGCGCTCGATATCGCCGGCACCGGCACGGCCAATCCGGCGAGCCTGATCGCGGCGTTGCAGCTCGCCGGTGAATTGGCTCGCACGCGCCAACGCCAGGCCGCTTGACGCCCGAACTGCCGCCGCTCGGCGAGGTGATTCGCCGGCATCGCCTGTCGGCGCGCAAGGGGCTAGGCCAGCATTTTCTGCTCGATTTGAACTTGACGGCGCGCATCGCCCGCGCCGCGGCGCCGCTCGATGCCTGCGAGGTGATCGAGATCGGGCCGGGGCCGGGCGGCCTTACCCGCGCGTTATTGCTGGCCGGCGCGCGGCATGTGACGGCAATCGAGCGCGACCCCCGCGCCGTCGCGGCGCTGGCCGAATTGGCGGCGGCGTTTCCCGACCGGCTGACGATTATCGAAGGCGACGCGCTGGAAATCGATACCGCCGCCATCGCACCGGCGTCGGCGCGAAAAATTGTCGCCAATTTGCCCTACAATGTCGCGACGCCGCTGCTGCTCGGCTGGCTCGCCAACATCGACGCCTATGACAGCCTCACCTTGATGTTCCAAAAAGAAGTGGCGCTGCGGCTGGCGGCGAAGCCCGGCGGCAAGGATTACGGCCGCCTGTCGGTGATGACGCAATGGTGCGCCGAGCCGCGCCTGCTCTTCGACATAGGCCCCAAAGCCTTTGTGCCGCCGCCCAAAGTGACCTCGACCCTGGTGCAATTGACGCCGCGCCAGGCCCGGCCGCCGTGCCGGCGCGAGGATTTGGAGCGCGTCGCCGCCGCCGCTTTCGGCCAGCGCCGCAAAATGCTGCGCGCGAGCCTCAAATCCTTGGCCGTCGATACCGTCTTGCTCATGGAAAAAGCCGATATCGCGCCGACCGACCGCGCCGAGAATCTTACCATTGAGCAATTCGCCGCGCTCGCCCGCGCCTACGCCGAGATCAATTCCCGGCGCGCAGGCGGTTGACGAAATCCGCCAGTCCCTTGAGCCGTTCGCGGCGCGCGCGCTCGGCAGCCAGGATCGATGCCACCAGATCGACGCTGTCCGCGATGGTCTCGTTGACCACGACATAATCGTACTCCGGCCAATGACTCAGCTCGTCGGCCGATTTCGCCATGCGGCCACGCACCACCGCCTCGCTGTCCTGCGCCCGGCTCTTGAGGCGCTGTTCCAAATCCGGCCGGCTCGGCGGCAAAATAAACACCGCGACGACATCGGCACGCATCGCTTGTTTCAATTGCTGCGTACCCTGCCAATCGAGATCGGCAATCACGTCGCGGCCCGAAGCGAGCGCCGCATCGACCGGCGCGCGCGGCGTGCCATAGAAATTGCCGAACACCTCGGCATGTTCGAGCAATTCGTTTTGCCGCACCATCGCATCGAAAAGTTCGCGCGCGATGAAACGATAGTCGCGGCCTTCGGTCTCGCCGGCGCGCGGCGCGCGCGTCGTCACCGAGACAGAGAATTCAAGGCTCGGCTCGCGCGCCAGCATGGCCCGCGTGATGGTGGATTTGCCCGCGCCCGAAGGCGACGACAACACGAGAAGAATGCCGCGTCGCTCGATCGGTTTCGGCGTCCTGTCGGTCATTCGATGTTCTGGACCTGCTCGCGCAATTGCTCGATCGCCGCCTTAAGCCCGAGTCCGATCCGCGTCAAGACGAGGTCGAAGGATTTGGCGCAGAGCGTGTTGGCCTCGCGATTGAATTCCTGGCACAGGAAATCGAAACGCCGGCCGATGGCGCCACCCTCGGCCAAGAGTTCGCGCGCCGCGGCGAGATGCGCCTTGAGTCGGTCCAATTCCTCGCGCAGATCGGCCTTGGCCGCCAAAAGCGCGGCTTCCTGCGCAATCCGCTCCTCCGAGAAGCCCGGCACCGCCTCCATCAGCGCCACCAATTGCTGGCGCAGGCGGGCCTTGATCGCCTCCGGCTGAAGCGCCGCAGTCCCGTCCGCTTGCTCGACCAGCGCCGCAATCTCGGCGCAACGCGCTTCGAGCGCGGCCTTCAATCGGCCACCCTCCCGAAGCCGCGCCGCCGCCAGCGCCTCGACCGCTTGATTGGCGCTCGCGGTCAGGGCCGCGAGCCGTTCCTCGCGCGCCGATTCGTCGTTGTCGCCCTCGCCGCTCTCGATCACGCCGCGCAGCGCGAGCAGACCGTCGGCGCGGGCGGGTGCCGCGCCATGCTGCTCGACCAACTCGTTCGCCAGCGCCACCGCTTGCGCCAGCGCCTCGCGATTGACCCGCAAGCCGCCGCCGGCCGCTATTGCCGTGACCGCGAGATTGATCGCGATCGAGCCGCGCTTCAGGCGTTCCGACAGTGCCGCCCGCAGCGCCAGTTCGAGCGCTTCGAACCCCGGCGCCAGGCGAAAGCGCAGATCCAGCGACTTGCCGTTCACGCTCTTGATTTCCCAAACCCAGGAAAGACCCGCCGCATGGCCTTCGGCGCGCGCGAATCCCGTCATGCTGGCGATCGCCAAGCGAGTCTCCTCGAAACACCCGCCCCTCGACATGAAGCGGCGTTCCAGCTTTATAGCGTCGGACGGACACCGCAACAATCGCGCGGGGAGCGACTCATGGTGCGCAAGCCACGACATATCCTGATTACCGGCGCGTCGAGCGGCGTCGGCGCGGCCTTGGCGCGGCTTTACGCCCCGCCCGGCAGCTTCCTGGCCTTGACCGGGCGCGATGCCGCGCGGCTCGAAGCCGTCGCCGCCGATTGCCGCGCCTTGGGCGCCGAGGTGACGTTAGCGACCATCGATGTCACCGACCGCGATGGGCTCAAAACCTGGATCGAACAGATCGACGCATTGTATCCCATCGATCTCGTCATCGCCAATGCCGGCACCATGGGGCCAAGCAGCGACGAGGCCGCCACGAAGCGCATCTTCGACACCAATGTGGGCGGCGTGTTCAACACCGTGATGCCCCTGCTGCCGCGCTTCGAGGCCCGCGGCTATGGCCAGATCGCGATCATGGGCTCGCTCGCCGGCTTTCGCGGCATGCCGGGTGCGCCCGCCTATGCCGCTTCCAAGGCGGCGGTGCGGCTCTGGGGCGAATCGCTCCGGCCGCAAATGAAGGCGCGCGGCATTCATGTCTCGGTGGTCTCGCCCGGCTTCATCGATTCGCCAATGACCGCCAGGAACACGTTTTCGATGCCGTGGCTCGTCTCGGCGGAGGAAGCGGCGCTGGCGATCGCGCGCGGCCTGGCGCAAGACAAGGGCCGCATCGCCTTCCCCTGGCCGATGTATGCGCTGGTCTGGACCGCCACCGCCTTACCGCCCAAGCTCGGCGATCAACTGATTTTCTGGCGCCGCTTCGCGCGGAAGAAGCCGCCGGCGGCGACTTAGTTCGGCCGGCCGAAGACCAAGGAAGCGTTGGTGCCGCCGAAGCCGAAGGAATTGGACAGCGCGTAGCGCACCGGGCGCTCCTTGGCGCGATGCGGCACCAGATCGATGTCGCAGCCCTCGGACGGGTTGTCGAGATTGAGCGTCGGCGGCACCACGCCGTCGCGCATGGCGAGGATCGAGAAAATCGCCTCGACGCTGCCGGCGGCGCCGAGCAAATGCCCGATCGCGGATTTGGTCGAGGACATCGAAAGCTTGTAGGCGTGGTCGCCGAACAGGCGCTTGACCGCGCCCAATTCGATCTCGTCGCCCAGCGGCGTCGAGGTGCCGTGGGCATTGATGTAATCGATCTGGTCGGGTTGCAGGCCGGCGCGCTTGATCGCGTTCTGCATCGCGCGAAACGCGCCGCGGCCGTCGGGCGACGGCGCGGTAATGTGATACGCGTCGCCGGTCAAACCGTAACCGATCACCTCAGCATAGATCTTGGCGCCGCGCTTCAGCGCGTGCTCGCGTTCCTCGATCACGACGACGCCGGCGCCCTCGCCCATGACGAAGCCGTCGCGATCCTTGTCCCAAGGCCGCGACGCCTTGGCCGGCGTGTCGTTGAACGAGGTCGAGAGCGCGCGGGACGCGGCGAAGCCGGCGATGCCGAGCCGGCACACGGCGGCCTCGGTGCCGCCCGCGACCATGACGTCGGCATCGTCCCACAGGATGAGGCGCGCGGCGTCGCCGATGGCATGCGCGCCGGTTGAGCACGCCGTCACCACCGAATGATTCGGGCCCTTGAAGCCGTATCGGATCGAGACATGGCCCGAGGCGAGATTGATGAGGCAGGCCGGGATGAAAAACGGCGACATGCGGCGCGGGCCTTTTTCGCTCATCGCCAGCGCGCCCTCGTTGATCGCCGGCAGCCCGCCGATGCCGGAGCCGATCATAACCCCGGTGCGCTCGCGATCCCCTTCGTCGGTGGGCGCCCAACCGGAATCGGCGACCGCCTGCGCGGCCGCCGCCAGCGCGTAGACGATGAATTCGTCCATCTTGCGCTGATCCTTGGGCAAGACCCAATCGTCGGCATTGAACAGGCCGGACGCGGTCTCGCCGCGCGGCACCTGGCCCGCGATCTTGGCGGAAAGATCGGAGACATCGAAACTCTGGACCGCCCTGATGCCGGACTCGCCCGCGATCAAGCGGCGCCAGACATGCTCGGCGCCGACTCCCAGGGGCGTGACCAAGCCCAACCCGGTGATGACGGCGCGCCGGTTATTGTTCATGGAACGACGGCTCGCGGTTGCGCGGAAACGCGGCGCCCGAACTCAGCTATGGTCCTCGATGAATTTGACGGCGTCCTTGACGGTGACGATTTTCTCGGCCGCGTCGTCGGGAATTTCGCAGCCGAATTCCTCCTCGAACGCCATGACCAGCTCGACGGTATCGAGACTGTCCGCCCCGAGATCGTCGATGAAGCTGGCATTGTCGGTCACCTTGGATTCCTCGACGCCGAGATGCTCGACCACGATCTTTTTTACCCGCTCGGAGACATCGCTCATCGCTCAACCTCTATTTGGATGCATTGGATTTGCGCCGCGCCGCTCAAGCGGGAGGACTGCAAGGGCGCCGTCACATAACATAGTTCCGCGACCCTTGCCAATAGCACGAACTTGGTATCGGTTAGCCCTCAATCGCCGGGCGCGGACGTCCGTCCGCTTGGCTTCGCGCCTGACCGGCGCGGGGCAGCGGTCGCCGCCCGAAATACCCCCACCCAGCAACGGCGGCGTAACCCTTTCCTTCGGACGATCCTCCCGGCGTCATCCTTAGAACATGGCGAGGCCGCCATTCACGTGCAAGCTGTGCCCCGTGACATAGCGCGCCTCGTCGCTGGCCAGGAACAGGACGCAGGCCGCGACCTCGTCGGGCGTGCCGATGCGGCCCATCGGAATCGAGGCGGCGAGCCGGTCGCGTTGCTCCTGGCTCAGCGCGCCGGTCATGGCGGTGGCAATGAAGCCCGGCGCCACGCAATTGACGGTAATGTTGCGCGACGCGACCTCGGCCGCGAGCGCCTTGGAAAAGCCGGCCATGCCGGCCTTGGCGGCAGCGTAATTGGCCTGGCCGGGATTACCGGTCGAGCCCACGATCGAGGTGATGGCGACGATCCGCCCCCAGCGCCGCTTCATCATACCGCGCAGCACGGCGCGCGAGAGACGAAAGCCGGCGGTAAGATCGACCTCGATCACCCTCGCCCAATCCTCGTCCTTCATGCGCAGCAGGAGCTGATCGCGGGTCAGGCCGGCATTGTTAACCAGGATATCGACCGCGCCGGCTTGTTCCTCGGCGGCCTTGACCAGACGATCGCTCGCCGCCGGCTCGGCCAAGTCGGCGGCGATGACGTAGGCGCCATCGCCTAATTCCGCGCGCAGCTTTTCCAGCGCCTCGGTGCGCGTGCCGGTGAGCACGAGCTTGGCGCCCGCGCCCTTGAGCGCGCGGGCAACGGCGCCGCCGATCCCGCCCGAGGCGCCGGTCACCAAGGCGGTCTTGCCGCTCAGATCGAACATGACGGCTAGTGTAGCGCCTTCGCGAAGGCGTCGATATCGGCGGGCGTGCCGACATTGGACAAAATCAGGTCGCGGTCGATGCGCTTCGCGAGCCCCGAGAGCACCTTGCCGGCGCCGAGTTCGGTCATCTCGGTGACGCCGAGACGCTTCATCGTCAGCACGCATTCGCGCCAGCGCACCAGCTCCGTCACCTGCTCGACCAACAGGCGGCGGATGGTTTCGGGGTCGCCGACCGGCTCGGCGGTGACGTTGGCGACCAGCGGCGCCACCGGGGCGACGAGATCGATCGTCGCCAAGGCCTCGGCCATGTCGCGCGCCGCGGGCGCCATCAGCGCGCAATGAAACGGCGCGCTGACCGAGAGCCGAATCGAGCGTTTGGCGCCGCGCGAGGCCGCTTCCGCGACCGCGCGATCCACCGCGGCACTATGGCCGCTGACCACCACTTGACCGGGAGCGTTGTCGTTGGCGACGGAGCAGACTTCGCCTTGGGCGGCGGCCGCGGCCACG
>JAATGI010000397.1 GCA_015654725.1 Rhodospirillales bacterium | reverse complement strand
GGGCTTCAACAATATCGAACTCATCACCGACCGTCCGCTCCAGGTCAATCTCGACGAGATCAAGGCGATGAAGCGCAAATGGCCCGACCGCGCGATCGTCGTGTCGCTGATGGTGCCGTGCCAGGAGGAAAGCTGGCGGAACATCCTGCGCCATGTCGAGACCACCGACGCCGACGGCGTCGAGCTGAATTTCGGCTGCCCCCACGGCATGTCGGAGCGCGGCATGGGCTCCGCGGTCGGTCAAGTGCCGGACTATGTCGAGATGGTGACGCGCTGGTGCAAAACGCATACGCGCATGCCGGTGATCGTCAAGCTCACGCCCAATGTCAGCAACATCCTGGCGCCGGCGCGCGCGGCGGTGCGCGGCGGGGCGGACGGATTGAGTCTCATCAACACGCTCAATTCCATCGTCGGCGTCGATCTCGATTTGATGGCGCCCGAGCCGGTGGTGGACGGCAAGGGCACGCATGGCGGCTATTGCGGGCCGGCCGTCAAACCCATCGCGCTCCACATGGTCGCCGAGATCGCGCGCGATCCCGATTGCAACGGCATTCCGGTCTCGGGCATGGGCGGGATCGAGACCTGGCGCGACGTCGCCGAATATATCGCGCTGGGCTGCCGCTCGGTCCAGGTCTGCACCGCCGCCATGCATTACGGCTTCAAGATCGTCGACGACATGATCGACGGGCTCGAGCGCTGGATGGAAAAAAGCCGCTACGACCGGATCGAGGATTTTCGCGGCCGCGCGGTGAAGAACGTCACCGATTGGCAATATCTCAATCTCAACTATAAGACCATCGCCGCGATCGATCAGGATCTGTGCATCAAATGCGGCCTGTGCCATGTCGTGTGCGAAGACACCTCGCACCAGGCGGTCGCCGCCTTGCGCGACGAGGGCCGGCGGCGCTATGAGGTGATCGAGGCCGAATGCGTCGGCTGCAATCTGTGCATGCATGTCTGCCCGGTCGATGGCTGCATCACCATGGAACGCGTCGAGACCGGCAAGCCGGCCTTGGATTGGACGCGACATCCCAACAACCCCATGCGCAAGGTCGCGGCCGAATAGTCGCGCGGGGACAAGGGGTCGGCGGTGGCGAAGATCGAACGATTGCATGAGCGCGGCGCCGTGTCGTCGGCGCCCCTGCCGCGCCCGGCGGGCAAGCCGGTGGTCGAGATCGTCGGGCTCAATCTTGTGTTCGATACGGCCGACGCGCCGGTGACGGCGCTGTCGGACGTTACTCTTACCGTCAATAAGGGCGATTTCGTCTCGCTGATCGGGCCGTCGGGCTGCGGCAAGACCACGCTTTTGCGCGTCATCGCCGATCTCGAACGCGCCACCGGCGGCACCGTCAAGGTCAACGGCGTGTCGCCCGAGGAAGCGCGGCTCAAACGCGCCTACGGCTATGAGTTCCAGGCCTCGGCGCTTTATCCCTGGCGCACCGTGCTGCGCAACGTGACGTTGCCTCTGGAAATCATGGGCATGCCGAAGGCACAGCGCTTGGAGCGCGCCAAACGCGTCATCGAACTGGTCGATCTTTCGGGCTTCGAGCGCAAATTCCCCTGGCAGCTTTCGGGCGGCATGCAGCAACGGGTCTCGATCGCGCGCGCCTTGTCTTTCGATCCCGACTTGCTGCTGATGGACGAGCCGTTCGGCGCGCTCGATGAAATCATCCGCGACCGGCTCAACGAGCAGCTCCATCAATTGTGGGAGCGCACCGGCAAGACCGTGATCTTCGTCACCCATTCGATCCCGGAGGCGGTGTTCCTCTCGACCCGGATCGTGGTGATGTCGCCGCGGCCCGGCCGCATCGTCGATGTCGTCGAATCCCATCTGCCGCGCGACCGCAGTTTCGAGATCCGCGAAGCGGCGGCGTTCGCCGAGGTTTCGCGCCGCGTGCGCCTGGGCTTGCGCGGCGGCCACGGCGACGCCGATGAGTGAGTCGATCCTGCCGGCGAAACCCGCGCGCGGGATCGGGCCGCGCTTGCGCGAGGGCAGGGCCGTTCCGGTCCTTGCCATCGTCGCGGTGCTGATCGTGATCTGGTATCTCGGCGCGATCTGGCTCAATTCGCAGCGCGTCATCGACGGCTATGAGGCCGACGAGGACATGCAGAATAAATGGACCGCGGGCGATCTCATCGATGACACGCTGTCGATGGATCGGCCCGTCCTTCCGGCGCCGCATCAAGTGCTGATGGAGCTCGACCGCAGCGTGCTCGAAGTGGCGCCGAATTCGAACCGCAGCCTGCTCTATCACGCCTGGGTGACGCTGTCGGCGGCGATGGTGGGCTTCGCGCTCGGGACCTTGCTCGGTGTTCTGCTCGCGGTCGGCATCGTTCATATCCGCACGCTGGAGCGCGCGCTGATGCCGCTGGTGATCACGTCGCAGACGATTCCAATCCTCGCCATCGCGCCGATGATTATCGTGGTGCTGGGCTCGATCGGATTCGTCGGGCTGCTGCCCAAGGCGATCATCTCGGCCTATCTGTGCTTCTTCCCGGTCACCATCGGCATGGTCAAGGGCCTGACGTCGCCCGAGACGATCCAGCTCGATCTCATCCGCACCTACAGCGCGACCAGGAGCCAGATTTTCTGGAAGCTGCGCTGGCCGGCCTCGGTCGCGTTTCTCTATCCGAGCCTCAAAGTGGCGATCGCGCTCGCGGTGGTGGGCGCCATCGTCGGCGAATTGCCGACCGGCGCCGCGGCGGGGCTGGGCGCGCGGCTCCTCGCCGGCTCCTATTACGGCCAGACCGTGCAGATCTGGTCGGCCCTGGTGCTGGCCTCGCTGGTGGCGGGATTGTCGGTGGCCGCGGTCGGCTGGGCGGAAAAATTCACCTTGCGGCGAATGGGCGGACGGCCGTGAGACGGCGTGT
>JAATGI010000464.1 GCA_015654725.1 Rhodospirillales bacterium | reverse complement strand
GCGGTGATCGGCATCGCCGATCAATTGAAGGGCCAGGTGCCGCTCGGCTTCATCGTGCTGAAGGCCGGGACCAACACGCCGCGCGAGGTGGTGTCGAAAGAAGTGCTGGCGCTGGTGCGCGAGCGCATCGGCGCGGTGGCGAGCCTGCGCAACGCGCTGGTGGTGCAGCGCCTTCCGAAGACGCGCTCGGGGAAAATTCTTCGCGGCACCATGCGCAAGATCGCCGACGGCGAGGATTACCGCATGCCCGCCACTATCGATGACCCCGCCATCCTCGACGAAATTGCCGATCATTTGAAAGAAGCGGGATTGGCGAAGACGACGGGCTGATCGCCGCGCTACCGCTTGAACGGATCGAGGGTCGGCACGTCGAACTGCGCGAAGTCGCGGAGGTTGCGCGTCACCACCGTGAAATTGTGGACGATGGCGGTGGCGGCGATCAGGCCATCGCCGAGCAGGTCGAGGCTTTTGCCGTGAAGCAGTTGGGCGGCGCGCCGGAAAGTCTTGTCATCCGAGGGTAGAATTTGAAACGTCCCGGGAACCGTATCGATCCAAGCGTCGAGTTCGGAGGCTCGAGACACATCCTGACGGCGCGTCATCTCGGCACCGACTTGCAATTCGAACATGGTCACGGCGGAGACGAAAAGTTGGTCTTCGCGAACCGAACCTATCCACGCCATCACCGCGCCGTGCGGCCGTGCCCGGCGGAATTCCGATACGACATTCGTGTCGAGCAGATACATCGCTCAATCGTCGAACGTCACCGGCTTACGGCCCAGCCGAATGCTACGCCGCTCGGGTAGCGGAATGCCGTCTTCGAATTTCGGCGTCGGCGCGAGCAGCCATTCCTTCAGCGTCTTGTACTTGCGCGATTGCTGCAAATGTTCCCACTCAGCCACCGGCACCAGCACGGCGGTCGGCGCGCCGCGGCGGGTGATGAGTTGCGGCCCCTCGCTGAGGCAACGGTTGACGCATTCGCTGAACCGCGCCTTGGCATCCTGCAATGTCCACTGTTTCATCGGCTTACGCCCCTGACTGACTAGTTATATAACTAGTCAAACTGCGACCGCAAGCGAGACCGCAAGCAAAGGGAATCAACCCGCCGGCGTGTCTTCGCTTTCGTAGGTCGGGGCCTCGACCTTGACCTCGACCGGCTCGCCGCTTTCGGTCTTCTTGCCGCGATTGGCGCGCTTCACCGCTGCTTCCAGCTCTTCGAGGGTGCACAGGCCCAGCGCCACCGGATGGCGCGGCTTGATGTTGGTGGTGTTCCAATGGCTCCGGTCGCGCACCGCTTGGATGGTCGGCTTGGTGGTGCCGACCAGCTTGGAGATTTGACTGTCGCTCAATTCGGGATGGTTTTTCACCAGCCACGCGATCGCATCGGGCTTGTCCTGGCGCTTGGCGATGGGCGTGTAGCGCGGCCCCTTATGGCGCACCATCGGCTCGGGATGGGCGCTCTCCAAGAGCTTCAGGCGCGCCTCCGGGTCCTTCTGGCAGCGCTCGATTTCCGCCATCGTCAACTGGCCGTTCGCGATCGGATCGACGCCGATCATCTGCACCGCCACCTCGCCGTCGGCGATGGCTTGAACCTCAAGCGGATGAAGGCCGCAAAACTCGCCGATCTGGTCGAAGGTGAGGGAGGTGTTCTCCACCAGCCAAACCGCCGTCGCCTTGGGCATTAAAGGCTGCACATGTTCCTCCTCGATCGTCGCGCCGCGAATCCGAATTGGGGCGACCGAACCACCCCGACAACCCCGACGATCTATATGGGATTGAGGCTATATAGTCGTTCCCAGGGCAGGGCGGAAGGACTTTCAGAAGACAGAAACGGACGATGGATGACCGATGGCGGATCGTTTTATCGTCCTTTGTCCTCCGTCATCCGACCTTCAACACGATCTTGCCGATATGGGCCGAGCTCTCCATCAGCCGGTGCGCGCCGGCCGCGTCGGCGAGCGGAAACACCGTGTCGATGCGCGGCTTGACGGTGCCGGCATCCAGGAGCGGCCAGACATGCTCGCGCAATCCCGCCGCGATCGCGCCTTTTTCCGCGACCGGGCGGGGGCGCAGGCCCGATCCGGTGATGGTGAGGCGGCGGCGCAGCACGACGCCGAAATCGATCTCCGCTTTCGCGCCGTGCAGGAAGGCGATGATAACGAGCCGCCCTTCCATCGCCAGGAGATCGAGATTTTTTTGCAGATAATCGCCCGCGACCATATCCAAAATCACGTCAACGCCGCGATTATCGGTGGCCGATTTTACCGCTCCGGCGAAATCCTCTTCCTTGTAATTGATGGCGCGGGTGGCGCCGAGTTCGACGCAGGCGCGGCATTTCTCGGCGCTGCCGGCGGTGGCATAAATTTCTTTGGCGCCGAAGGCGCGGGCCAGTTGAATGGCGGCGGTGCCGATGCCGCTTGAGCCGCCATGGATCAACACCGTCTCGCCGGATTTGAGCCGGCCGCGCTCGAACAAATTGTGCCAGACCGTAAAGAACGTCTCCGGCAGCGCCGCCGCCTCTTCCATCGAAAAGCCCTTAGGCACCGGCAGGCATTGCGGCTCCGGCGCCGCGCAATATTGGGCGTAGCCGCCGCTGGCGACCAGCGCGCACACGGTGTCGCCGGCCTTGAGTCGCCGCACGCCGTC
>JAATGI010000114.1 GCA_015654725.1 Rhodospirillales bacterium | reverse complement strand
TCGGTCTTCGAGCGCAGCCTGACCACGACGGTCGACAACATCGAGCATATCGAATCGACGACCATCAGCGGCGAGGGAATCATCAAGGTATTCCTGCAGCCGACCGCCAGCCTCGATACCGCCAATGCGCAAATCACCGCGATATCGCAAACCACCTTGCGCGGCATGCCGACCGGCACCCTGCCGCCGCTGATCATCAATTACAGCGCGTCGAGCGTGCCGATCCTCCAGCTTGGACTATCCGGAAAAGGCCTGTCGGAGCAGCAACTGAACGATCTGGCGGTGAATTTCGTGCGCACGCAGCTCGTGACCGTTCCCGGCGCCGTGGTTCCCTATCCCTTCGGCGGCAAGCAACGCCAGGTGATGATCAACCTGAACCCCAGCCTGATGCTGGCCAAGGGTCTGGCGCCGCTGGACGTTCTCACCGCCATCACCAGCCAGGACCTGGTCCTGCCGTCGGGAACCGCGAAAATCGGCGAGCTGGAATACGACGCCCGCTTGAACAGTTCGCCGCGGACCGTGCGCGAGCTGAACAACCTGCCGATCAAGGTGGCGAGCAACTCGACGATCTATTTGCGCGATGTCGCGACGGTGAGCGACGGCTTCTCGCCGCAAACCAATATCGTCCGTCAGGACGGCCAGCGCGGCGTGTTGGTGAGCATCCTGAAAGCCGGCACGGCGTCGACGATCAGCGTCGTGAGCGGCATCCGGGCGTCGTTGCAACGCATCGCCCAGACGCTGCCGCCCGAACTGAAGATCGCGCCGCTCGCCGACCAATCCATTTTCGTCATCGCCGCGGTCCAGGGCGTCATCGTCGAAGCCGGCATCGCCACCGCGCTGACCGCCCTGATGATCCTGATCTTCCTCGGGAGCTGGCGCAGCACGATCATCATCGCCGTCTCGATTCCGCTGTCGATCCTAGGGGCGGTCACCGTGCTCGGCTTCCTGGGCGAGACCATCAACATCATGACCCTGGGCGGGCTCGCGCTCTCGGTCGGCGTTCTGGTCGACAACGCCACGGTCACGATCGAGAACATGGAGCGGCATCTGGAGGAGGGCAACGACCTCCACACCGCCATCCTGGAGGGCGCGGCGCAGATCGCGACGCCGTCGCTGGTCGCCACCTTGTGCATTTGCGTCGTCTTCCTGCCGATGTTCTTCCTGGTCGGCGTCGCCCGGTATCTGTTCGTGCCGCTGGCCGAAGCGGTGGTCTTCGCCATGCTGTGGTCCTACCTCCTGTCGCGAACGCTGGTGCCGACAATGGCGATGTACCTGCTCAAGGCCAGGACGCATACCGACCGCCGCTCGCGCAATCCTTTTACCTTGGCGCAGCAGGGGTTCGAGCGCGGCTTTGACGCGTTCCGGCGTTGGTATCGGGGGCTGTTGACGGCGTTGGTCGCTCGTCGAGCCGTGTTCATCCCGGTTTTCTTCATCGCCTGCCTTGCCGCCTTTGCCTTGGTGCCCTGGCTTGGCCAGGATTTCTTTCCCAACACCGATAACGGCCAGATGATTCTCCATCTGCGCGCCAAATCCGGCACGCGCATCGAGGAAACCGCCAAGCTCGCCGATCGGATCGAGGATTTCGTCCGCCAGGAAATCCCGAAAGAAGAATTGCAGGGAATCCTCGACAATATCGGGCTGCCCTACAGCACCATCAACACGATGCACGCCACCTCTGGCCTGATCGGCGCGGGCGACGCCGACATCATGGTCGCGCTCAAACCCGAGCACCGGCCGACCGCCGACTACGCGCGCAAGCTGCGCGCCGACCTGCCGCGGACATTCCCCGGCGTGGTATTTTATTTCCTGCCGGCGGATATCGTGACGCAGATTCTGAATTTCGGCATCCCGGCGCCGGTCGATATCCAGATCGACGGCTCGGATCTCGACGGCAGTCGTCAAGTCGCCGACCGGATCTTGAACGAACTCCGGCACGTGCCGGGCGTGGTCGATGCGCGCGTCCAGCAAACCTTCGATTACCCGTCCTTCGACGTCTAGCAAGTCGATCCAACCTCGCACGCTG
>JAATGI010000152.1 GCA_015654725.1 Rhodospirillales bacterium | reverse complement strand
TCTGATCGATCGCCGCTGAACCATGGGGGGTTTGACGACCACACACGTCCATTCGCGCGCGGTGTACGGATTCGACGCGGCCCCGATCACGATGTCATGGCCTCTCGCCGTGACGCCTTGCGCCGCGAAGTGAATCGCCGATGCGTCGAACCGCATCTGCCCCTGCGTCCAGGCTCGATCGCTCGACCTGGTTAAGGCGAGCGACGATGATATAGTCGACGGTGCTGAGATGATCAGTCACGTATTTTGCGAAAATGGCTTGGTGGGGGGTGGCATTTCATGGCAACGACCGACGTGCTGTTCCAGCTAGACGGCCGGGTCGCGTTTGTCACAGGGGCTGCCAGCGGATTGGGACAGGTCATCGCGGAGGGCTTCGCGGCGGCGGGCGCCGAGGTCTTTTGTGCGGATATCGAGAGGTCGCGCCTCGATACCGTGGTGCGTGGTATCCAAGACCGTGAGGGCAATGCCGCAGCGGTACCACTTGATGTCGCTGGCGAAGCATCGGTCGAGACGGCGTTCGAGCCGTTGCGGGAGCGGGGGCATCGCCTCGACATCCTGGTCAATTGCGCCGGCGTCGCGGCCATGCCCGCCCGGACCCACGAGCTGAGCGTTACCGATTGGCACCGCGTCGTCGCGATCAATCTTACCGGTACATTTCTGGTGACCCGCGCGGCGCTGCCGCTGATGCTCGGCCACGAGGGCTCGATCATCAATATCGCGTCGGTCCTCGGCGCCGCCGGCGGCTACTATCCGGGCTTTCCGAGCACCGGCTTGCACTATGCGGCGACCAAGGCGGGGATAGTCGGCCTGACCAAACAGCTCGCCGTCGAATATGCGGCCGACAATATCCGCGTCAATGCCATCGCACCGGGTTGGCTGTTCGGGACGCGGCTCGGTGATTACCGTCGCTCTAAAATGGACGCCAACGAGCAGGCGCGGTTCACGGCCGAGATCAAGGCGCGCATTCCAATGGGACGCACCGGCGAGCCGGCGGAAATATTGGGGCTGGCGCTTTATCTCGCCGCACCCGCGTCGCGCTACGTCACCGGCCAACTCATCGCGCAAGACGGCGGCTGGACCGCGTGCTGAACGAAGTCGTGCGATGCATCGCGTCGTGATCCCCGACGACATTACCGAGCGCGTGATCCATCACTGCGGCCGCGCCCATGTCTATGACGAATTCGATCCCCGCCGCGCGGCGCTGCTTTGTTGTGAGTCGTCGGCGCGCGACGCGATGATGCTGAATTTCCGCACGATCACGGTGACAGACGCCAATGCCGCGATGAGCGACGAGGATCACAACATCTCGCTGCGCGCGTTCTATCTTTCCTTCGGCGACATCCCGTCGACCGACCAGATCGGTTTCTCATCTCGAACGGAATCCGAGCCGTGGCTGATGCCGCCGGCGCCATGGCGATCGTCTCGGTGATTTGTTGCGGCGGCCACATTTGTTGCGGTGGATAAAGCGATGGAATTCGGTGTTTTCGATCATGTCGATCGCAGCAAGATGGCGTTGGCGGATTATTTCGACGCACGGCTGCGGCTGGTTGAGGCCTACGACCGATATGGTTTCTACGGCTACCATGTCGCCGAGCATCACGCGACGCCGCTCGGCCTAGCCTCGTCGCCAGGTCTTTATCTTGCCGCCGTGGCACAACGTACGCGGCAGCTCCGGTTCGGCCCGCTGGTCTATCTCTTGCCGTTCTATCATCCGCTCCGCTTGGTCGAAGAAATCTGCATGCTCGACCAGATGAGCCGGGGCCGCCTGCAAATCGGCGTCGGACGCGGCATCTCGCCGTTTGAAGCGCGCTATTACGGATTGGTTCCGGAACAGACGCGCGCGCAGTACGACGAGATTCTCGACATCATGCTCAAGGGCATGACGCAGAAGACGCTGACGCACGAGGGCCCGGCCTATCGTTTCACCGACGTGCCGATGGCGATCGAGCCGTTCCAGACGCCGTATCCGCCGCTTTGGATGGGCGTGCAATCGGTCGGCAGCGCCGAAACCGCGGCGCAGCGCGGCGCCAACATCGTCAGCCTGCTGCCGCCGAAGGCGATGAAGCCGATTGCCGACGCCTATCGCGCCGCCGCCAGCGCCGATGCCGCCGCGCGCAAGGTGGGGCTCGGCCAGTTCATCGTCGTGGCGGAGAGCGACTTAGCGGCGCGCGACGCGGCGGAAGAGGGCTTCACCACTTGGCGCATGAGCTTCAATTATCTCTATCGCCTTCACGGCACTGGACCGATGCTGGGCGAGCAGCCGGAAACCTTCGCCGACATGATCAAGACCGGCAGGGGTATTGCCGGCACGCCCGCCACCGTGACGGCGTGGCTGCAAGAGGCGATTGCCGTGTCGAGCATCGATTATCTGGTCGGCCAATTCGTGTTTGGCGATCTCGATATGGCGATCGCGCAACGGTCGATCGATTTGTTCGCGCGCGAGGTGATGCCCGCGTTAGCCAACAAGAAATAGGGGAAACATGCTCTTGGCTGAAGCATCCCATCTACACGTCGATCATGTCGGCAGCCTGTTGCGGCCGGCGGAATTGCGCGAGGCGCGCATCCGGCTCTTGGGCGAGCACGACGCCGATCACAATCTCGGTCCGCATCGCAATGCCGAGCTGACCGCGATCGAGGATCGCCATATCCGCGACGTGGTGAGATTACAGGAGGATGCCGGCCTCTCGGTTGTCACGGATGGCGACTACCGGCGCCGGAGCTGGTGGACGGATTTCCTGCTCGGCTTTTCCGGGCTCACCATTTCCTATACCGGCAAAACGCCGATCACGCTAATCAACGCAGCAGGAGAGACGCGGCCGATCGCTGGCATCAAGGTCGAGGGGCCGATCCGGCCGCGCGACAGCACGCTCGCCACGAATTTCAGCTTCCTCAAAGCCGGGACGAGCAAAACGGCGAAGGCGACGATCCCTGGCCCGCCGATCGTGCATTTTCTCCGCGACGCGGATTTCGTGCCGTCGGTCTACAAGGATATGGACGGCTTCTGGATGGACATGATCGCGGCCTATCGCGCCGAGATCGACAAGCTGGCCGCGGCGGGCTGCAAGTTCCTGCAGATCGACGAGTGCATGCTGCCTTATTTATGCGACCCGCGGCACCGCCGGATGTCTGCGGCGCGCGGCGACGATCCCGATACGCTGATCGCTACCTATGTCCAGGTTCTCGATGCCATCGTGGCGAAGCGGCCGAAGGACATGGTGGTCGCGATGCATATGTGCCGCGGCAACATGAACGCCTTCTGGGGCGGCGATGGCGGCTACGAGCCGGTCGCCAAGGCGGTGTTCGACTTGGCGAATATCGACGCTTTCCTGTTGGAATACGACACGCCGCGGGCCGGCGATTTCACGCCCTTGCGTCATGTTCCTAAGGGCAAGCAGGTGCTGCTCGGCATCGTCTCGACCAAGGATTCGCGGCTCGAGGACAAGGACGCGCTGAAGCGTCGCGTGGACGAAGCGGCACGTTCCGTGGATATCGCGCAGCTTGGCATCTGCCCGCAATGCGGCTTCTCGACTAATCTGTTCGGCACCGATTTCACCATCGAAGTCGAACGGCGCAAGTTGGCGTTGTTGGCCGAGACCGCGGCACAGATTTGGGGTTCTTAACCGCCTGGGAGGTTCGATGATTGCCGAGCGGCTGAATGCGCCGATTTCCGCCGCCGAGCTGGAGCGGCGCTGGGCCGCTGTGCGTGCCGCGTTGGCCGACCTGGGAATCGACGTTCTGCTGATGCAAAACAACAACGATTCCATGGGCGGCTACGTCAAATATTTCACCGATACGCCGGCGACCAACGGCTATCCGACCAGTGTCGTGTTTCCGCGCGACGACGCGATGACGGTCATCACGCACGGCCCGTTCGGCACCGATCGCAAGCTCTCGCCCTCGATGGATACCGTGCCGCGCGGTGCCAAGCGGATTCTGTCGGAACCATATTTCGCCAGCACGCCCTATTCCGTTCCCTATGAGATCGCGCTCGCCGAAAAGGCGCTCGACGGATTTTCCGGCGCGACCATCGGGCTCGTCGGCCCCTCGACATTGCCCTACCCGCTGATCGACGGCCTGAAGCGCGGCCGACTGTCGAACGCCGCCTTCGTCGACGCCACCGACATGATGGACACGATAAAGGCGGTGAAGAGTCCCGAGGAGGTGGCGTTGATCCGCGCTACCGCGCGGCTCCAGGATGAAGCGATCGCGGCCGCTTTCGCGGCGGTGAAGCCGGGGATGAAGGAGATCGAGGCGGCGTCGGTCGCCCAGCAATATTGCGTCGCGCACGGTTCGGAGCAGGGCATCTATCTGACCTGCTCCTACCAGCCTAGCGAGCCGGTGCGCCAGGCCAATCGCTATTATCAGAACCGCGTTCTGCGCGCGGGCGATCTTTTCACGCTGCTGGTCGAGACCAATGGACCCGGCGGCTTTTATACGGAGATCGGCCGTACTTGCGTGCTGGGCAAGGCGCCATCCGACATTCACGACGAGCACGATTTCATCGTCGAGGCGCGCCAATACACGCTGAAGCGCCTCGTGCCCGGCGCGTCGTGCGGTGAGGTGTTCGCCGCCTATAACGACTTCATGAAGCGGAACGGCAGGGCGCAGGAAGCGCGCGTTCATTGCCACGGCCAGGGCTACGACATGGTCGAGCGGCCGCTGGTGCGGCGCGACGAGCCGATGCGCATCGCCGCCAACATGAACATGGCGTGCCATCCCAACTATGTGACGGATCGTGTGTTCGCGACTTTCTGCGATAATTATCTGGTCGGCGAGAACGGCGTGGAGCGGCTTCACGCCTATCCCGAGAAATTGATGGAAGTGTGATGGGCCAGAATCTGTTTTTGGTCGGCAGCGTGCCGCTACGCACCGTCGCGGACGTGAAAACGACGTTCGGCGGCGTGCTGGGTCCGTGTCTGCACGCTATCCCGAACGGCGAGATCGGCGAGCGACGCTCCTGGGCGCTGTGTCTCGCGAGCTTGAATTAGGTCATGGAACAGCGTCACGCCGGCAAGGTTGCCATCATCACCGGTGCTGCCTCGGGCATCGGCCAGGCGCATGCGGTGCGTCTCGCCTCGGAAGGCGCGGCAGTGGTCATCGCCGATGTCCAGTCCGGCGAGGAGACGCTGCATAGGATCGAGGCGGCAGGCGGCAGCGCCATGACGTTCCGCTGCGATGTCGCCGATCCCGACAGCGTGGCGCAGCTCGGCGCGGGCGTCGAGGCGGCGTTCGGGCGTTGCGACATTCTCGTTAACAATGCCGGGCTGATTCCGTCGCAGCCGTTCGAGCGGATCAGTTTCGCCGATTGGCGCCGTATCATTGCGGTCAATCTCGACGGCGTGTTCCTGACGACACAGCGTTTCGTGCCCGGCATGCGCGAGCGAAGCTGGGGCCGGATCGTCAACATGGCGTCCAACACGTTCGGCCAGAAGACCATCGGCCTGAGCCACTACGTCGCCAGCAAGGGCGGCGTCATCGGCTTCACCCGCGCGCTTTCGGGCGAGGTCGGCCAGCACGGCATCACCGTCAACGCCATCGCGCCGGCGATGACGCGAACGCCGGGCACTGAGGCGCTGCAAGACAATTATGCCGACATGACTCAGGATGAACTCTACAAGTTCGTCGTCGGCAAGCAGTCGATCCCGCGGCCCAGCGTACCCGCCGATCTCGCCGCGACCTTGTCCTTTCTCGTCAGCGAGGATGCCGCCTTCATCACCGGCCAGACCATCTACGCCGATGGCGGCGTAGTGCGCGGGTGAGCGAGCGATGCCGCTGATCGACGTCCACGCCCATTTGATTCCGCCATTCTATCGCGAGGCGCTGATCGCGGCCGGTCGCGGCCCATCGATCAGCGGCGGCTTCCCCCAATGGTCGCCGGCGATGGCGCTGGAGCACATGGACGAGAACGGCATCGCCGCCGCCATCCTGTCGGTGTCGCAGCCAGGCGTGCATTTCGGCGACGATGCGTCGGCGCGGTCGCTGGCGCGGCGCTTCAACGAATACATGGTGCGGCTCAATGCCGACAACGCCGGCCGGCTCGGCAGCTTCGCCGTGCTGCCGCTGCCGGATGTTGCCGGCGCGGTCGCGGAGATCGATTACGCGCTCGATGTGCTGAAGCTGGACGGCATCGGCGTGCTGGCGAGCTATGGCGAGCAGTTCCTCGGCGACGACCGGTTCGACCCGCTGCTGGAAAAGCTGAACGCGCGCGGCGCGGTGACGTTCATTCATCCCAATCTCCACCCGAGCGCCCGCGCCTTGAACCTCGGCGGCGTACCGGCGTGGGTAGTCGAATATCCATTCGATACGACGCGCGCCGTAGTCAATCTGGTGCTGAGCGGCAAGCGGCGGCGCTATCCGAACATCCGGTTCATCCTGGCCCATGCCGGCGGCACCATCCCGTTTCTCGCCTGGCGCATCGCGGCCGCACCGCAGATCGACAAGCGTTACGCATCGCTGTCGACCGACGACATTCGCGCCGATCTGCGTTCCTTTTGGTACGAGACGGCGCAGGCGCCTGGCGTCGAAGCCTTCGGCGCACTGAGTCATGTCGCGGCGCCGGAACGCATCCTGTTCGGCAGCGACTGGCCCTACTGCCTGTCGCCAGTGACCGCGGCGATGATCGGGGCACTGAACCAGGTCGACGCTGAGCAGCGTCGCGGTGTCGAATCCGCCAACGCACTCAATTTATTTCCACGCTTCAAGAAATCCGTCTGAGGGGAGAGAGATCGATGAAATCGCTCAGTCCTATCGCACTTGCGTTTGCGCTGGCCGTGGGTTCGCTCGCCGGGGCGGCCCGTGCCGACGAGGTCGGGGTCGGCATCGCGCCATCGTTCTCCGGGCCATTCAGCATCTGGGGCAAGGAATACAAGGAAGCTATCGACCTCTATCTCGACCAGATCCACCATCAGGTCGGGACCCATACCATCAAGATGTATTACGGCGACGATGGCGGCATGAACCCGGCGCGTGCCAAGCAAGTGATTCAAGAGATGATCGTGCGCGACGGTGTCGCCGTGGTCGGCGGCAGCGAGCTCACGCCCAATACACTGGCCGTGGCCGATCTCATCAACGAGGCCAAGATTCCGTTCGTCATCTTCAATACCGGCACCGGCTTCGTCACCGACAAGTCGCCTTATTTCGTGCGCGTCGGCCAGACCAACTGGTCGACCTACTACGCACTTGGCGTCTGGGCGGCGAACGAGGGCCATTACAAGAAATGCGTCGGAGTCGCCGCCAACTACGCGCCGGGGGTGGATTCGATCGACGCCGCCAAGCGCGGCTTCACGAGTGGCGGCGGTCAGATCGTCGACACGATCATGACGCCGCTCGAAACGGAAGATTTCTCCGCCTATGTCGAGCGCATCCGCAACGATCATCCCGACTGCACGTTCGTCTTCATGCCGCTCGGCCCGCAATCGGCGGCGTTCGTGAAGGCCTATACTGACGGTGGCCTGATGAAGGCAGGGATTCAGTTCCTCGGTCAGAGCGAGACCTACGAGCCCGATCTGCCGGCGCTGGGCGACGCCGCGCTCGGCATCATCACGTCCTTTCCTTATGGCCCCAATCTCGACAATCCGACCAACCGCGCCTTCGTCGCGGCGTTCAAGGGGCGATATGGAACCGAACCGAGCGACATCGGTGTCATCGCCTATAACGGAATCGGAGTTATCGCCAAGATGATCGAGGCGACCGACGGCAAGCGCGACGCCGACAAGGCGGTCGCCGCAGTCAAGGGGTTCGCGTGGGACAGCCCGCAAGGTCCGGTGTCGATCGATCCGCAGACCCGGGAAATTACGCAGAACATCTATATCCGCAAGGTCGTGAAGGAAGACGGCGAACTGGTCAACAAGGTGATCTACACCTTCACCGCCCAGAAGGAGCCGTGGCATCAGTTCAAACGCTGAGTTGCATTGAGGAATTCTTCGAGCATGTTTGGCCCGGGGCCAGATGTACGCGCCGCTAAACGCGCCGCCGATCGAGATTTCCCCATCGACCAATCGCGCTCCACCCCATGGTCGAGTTCCTCGATCAGGGGACTGGTAAGGAAACGGACCGGATCGACCCCGACCCCGAGGGGCCTACCCGGATGCTTACGCGGACGTTGGGATTGCCGGGGAATGAGATTCGAACCTAGACTGGCATAGTCAAAGTCTAGCATCCTTTTGGCTAAGCCGGATTGCGCTGGGGCCGATCTCAACACAAAGCGTTGTGGTCCTCTCAGAAAGTGGTATTTGCGGATAGTGGGGCGTAATTCGTGCAACGGTCAAAATTGTTGGTATCAATGTTGGTATCTAATGTGCGCATCCTAGAGAATTATAACTGAATTCAAAGCGCTAGCGAGATCGTTCAATTCCGCCCCTGGCACCATCGAGCGGGAACGGGAGTGGTCATTGGGTGGGGCGAGGTCGGTCCGTCGGGTTTTCCGGGAGTTGAGAATCCATAGGATTTATCGACGTCGCGCAGTTCAATCATAGCAGGCGCAGCCAGGGCGTGAGCCGGGACGCAGCGAGGCGCACGGCGACGCTCGACAGATAGCCGGCAATGCCGATGGAAATCATTCCCACGACGATGCTCGGATAGGAGCCGCCGACATAGGAATTCCAGAGGAAAAAGCCGAGACCGCCGTCTCATGACGCCGCGCCGGGAAGATCCCTCCTGGCTCTTGATCGGCCGGTCCTGCTCGATTAGGGACCGGACGGCACAGCAAACATCGAACGCGCGCGACCAACATCGCGACCAACATACAGTCGGCTATTTGGCCCGGTTGCGGCTGAAGCTGTTGGTATCGGCGTCGGCATTTCCCTCAGCTCCCGTTCCGCCGCTCAACAACACGCCATTGCCCTGGCATGATTGTCAATATATTATCGGTATTGGCTATATAACGCCAACCGCAGAGACGAAAGATCAACGGGGCATCATGGAAATCCTTCACGCGATCAATCCGTACCTCACGCTTTCCGGATTCGGTGTCGGCCTGCTGGTTGGCTTGACCGGGGTCGGCGGCGGCGCGTTATGACCCCTATCTTGGTTCTACTTTTCGGGATCCACCCGGCCAGCGCCGAGGGTACCGACCTGCTCTATGCCTCGATCACGAAGACCGGTGGCACGCTGGTTCACGGGCTGAACAAGACGGTGAATTGGCAAATCACCGGACGGCTCGCCTCGGGCAGCATCCTGACCACCGCGATCACGATCCTCGTGCTGTCTTATTTCGCCGGCGAAAGCAATTCGATCGGCCAGATAATCTCAACGGTGTTGGGATTTGCCCTGATCCTGACCGCGGTGGCGCTGGTATTTCGCAAATGGATTCTTGATTTCTTCGCTAGGCGTTTCGGCGAACCAAGTCCGTCGCGCACGAAATGGCTGACGGTCGCGCTGGGCGCGTGGTTGGGCGTGCTCGTATCGCTGTCATCCGTTGGCGCGGGGGCCATCGGCGTCACGGTGCTGCTAATTCTCTATCCGCGGCTTCCCATTGCTCAAATCGTCGGCTCCGATATCGCCCATGCAGTGCCGCTCACCCTCATCGCGGGACTCGGCCACTGGTATCTCGGCGACGTCAATTTCGTGCTCCTTATCTCCCTTTTGGTTGGATCGTTGCCCGGCATCGCCATCGGAAGTCATATCGCCGCCCGGGTTCCGGACAAGGTGCTGCGCCCGATCCTCGCGGGCACCCTCGCGGTGGTCGGCGGCAGGCTCGTGGCATAGCCCTTCTTATTCCGATGGCTCGCGCTCCTGCCCGATGCCAATCCACGCTAGCCGGGTGTCCGCCCTTGAGCTGATCGTTCACCTCCAGCCTCAGCGCGCTAGTCCGCGAACGGACTCGCCGCCGCGATAAGAGCTGGGTTTCGATGCGGTTTCCTCGCCCAGACTGGGCTGATATTGTGGCGCGAGCCAACCAAGGGAGCGCGACAATGGCGGACACGATCGAACGCGGCGCCGATACCCTCATCAAGCGCCAGATGCTGATCGACGGCGCGTGGGTCCCGAGCGTGTCGGGCCAAGTCATCACGGTCGAGAACCCGGCGAAACGCCGGCCGATCGGAGAGGTACCG
>JAATGI010000449.1 GCA_015654725.1 Rhodospirillales bacterium | reverse complement strand
GCAACCGCGGGCATCGGCGCCGGCGGCAGGTCGGGCGTCGCGTCCGGCGCGGCTTCGCGCGGATCGCGCTTGCCCGACAGTTCGAACAAATAGGCCCGCTCGGCGCGCGACAGATGCAGCGTGTCGGCGAGCCGTGCCAGCGCCGCGGGAGACGCCGAGACCTCTCGGCCCTGCTCGATCCAGCTATACCAGGTGGCGCTGATGCCCGAGAGCTGCGCCAATTCCTCGCGGCGCAGACCCGGCGTCCGTCGGCGCGGCCCGGCGGCCAGACCGAATTGCGCCGGTGCGAGACGGGCGCGGCGCTGTTTCAGAAATGCAGCCATTTCCTTGCGCCGGGTCGCGTCACGCATAACCATGGAAATAATTATACCAGGATAACATAGATCATTGTACCGGTTTAACGAGGTTCTATCCTGTCGCGCGACGCCGGCGGAACCGAGGATGGGAGTCCAAAATGACGGACAAGGATCAGAACGCCCTGGTGGCGGCCCAGTTCGGGCCGCGCGCGGTGGCTTACGTCAACAGCGTCACCCACAGCCAGGGCGAGGATTTGAAGCAGCTTGCCGCGATGACGGCGGATCGCCGAGCGGCGCGCGTGCTCGATCTCGGTTGCGGCGGCGGCCATGCCGCTTTCGCGGTGGCGCCGCACGTCAAGGAGGTCGTGGCGTACGATCTGTCGCGCGACATGCTGGAGGCGGTCGCGGCCGAAGCAAAGCGGCGCGGCCTCGCCAATATCGCGACGCGGCAGGGCGCGGTCGAGGCGTTGCCCTTCGCCGCCGGCGAATTCGACCTCGTGATGACGCGCTTCAGCACGCATCATTGGAGCGACCTCGGCGCGGCGCTCGATGAGGCCCGGCGGGTGGTGAAAAGCGATGGCCGCGCCGTCTTCATCGACACGGTGTCGCCCGGCAAGCCGGTGCTCGACACCTTCCTGCAGGCCTTCGAGCTGTTCCGCGATCCCTCCCATGTGCGCAATTATTCCGAGGCGGAATTCCGCGCCGCGCTCGCGGCCGCTGGCTTCGCCGTCACCGCGGTCACGCGGCGACGCATCCAAATCGCGTTTCAGCCTTGGATCGCGCGTATGAATACGCCGGCGGTGCAAGCGGAAGCGATCCGCTCGGTCCAGCGGCAAGTTTCGGTCGAAGCGAGGCGGCATTTCGCCGTCGCCGACGACGGCAGTTTCGAGCTCGACACCGAGACGATCGAGGCTTGCCCACTTTAGTCTCTGCCTATCGCGAAGAAGCGTCATACCCCATGCGAGGCACCCATGACCAATAAGGTAACGGAGATTGAAGCCGCCTCGTCGAGCAGCGCGGCGGCGCATTTTTCGGAACGACTCACTTTCGAAACGGATTGTTGGGATGTTTGGGACGCCATGCGATCCGGCAATCACGGCTTCGTTCTCGTGGACGTGCGTTCTCCAAATTTGTTCACTCAAGGTCACATCGCCGGCGCGGTCAATATTCCGCACGCGACGATTACCGCGGCGAGAATGAGCGATTACCCAGCCGAGACTCTGTTTGTCGTCTATTGCGCCGGACCGCATTGCAACGGCGCGAACAAGGGCGCCCTGCGCTTGGCCAAGTTGGGTCGGCCGGTCAAGGAAATGATCGGCGGCATAACGGGCTGGCGTGACGAAGGCTTCGAACTGACGCGACCGACCTGACCGAAGCGAGGCGAGCGGAATGACGGATGAGATCGCGTGGTGCGCGGAGTTGGCGGTCGTGCCGGGCTGCCTCGAACCGTTCGGCGCATTGACCCAGGAAATGGTGGCGGCCACCCGGCGCGAAGCCGGCGTCTTGAGCTATCGGCGGTTCGTCAGCGATGACGGCATGCAGGTTCACCTCTACGAGCGGTATGCCGACTCGAACGCGGCGCTCGCGCATTTGCGCGAATTCGCCAAGCATTTCAGCGCTCGCTTCTCGGCCATGGTTCAGCGCCGGCGCTTCATGGTGTTCGGGCAGCCAAATGATGAACTGCGCAGTCTGTTGAATGAGTTCGGCGCGATTTATCTGAAGCCGTTCGGCGACTTCGCCTATTGGGGATAGACCGATGATCGCGCCCGCTTTTGTCCGCACCATGGCGGCCTACAATGCCGAAATGAACCGGCGCCTTTACGGCGCCGCCGAACGCCTCTCGGATTCCGAGCGGCGGGCGCCGCGCGGGGCATTCTGGGATTCGATTCACGGCACGCTCGCCCATATTCTATGGGGCGACCATCAATGGATGAGCCGGTTCGACAATTGGCCGGCGGCGCCGACGCCGATCGATCAGAGCGACCGCTTCATCGAAGCGTTCGGCGCTCTTCGCGCCGCTCGTGAGAAAGCCGACACCGCCATCGTTTCCTGGGCGGCTGCTCTCGACGATGCGTGGTTGGGCGGGGACATGGTCTGGTTCAGCAGCGCGGCCGAGCGCGAGGTCCGCAGGCCAAGACAGCTCCTGGTGACCCATTTCTTCAACCACCAGACCCATCACCGCGGCCAAGCCCATGCCCTGCTGACCGCGGCGGGACAGGAGACGGGGGATACCGACCTGTTCTTGGTCGTGCCGGAAATGATTTCCTAGGTCGCGAGCTCGATCAGTAATTCGAGGGCGCGTTTCGTCGCGAGCGCGCGGACCTGGTCGCGGTCGCCGGAAAAGATTTGACGCTCGGCGCGGACGACAATGCCTTGTCGCCCCGCCCCGAAATACACCAGGCCCACCGGTTTTTCCGCCGAGCCGCCGCCTGGCCCAGCGATGCCGGTGACGGAAACGGTGAGATCGACCGGCGCGTGCGACAGCGCGCCCGCCGCCATTGCCTTCGCCACTTCCGCGCTGACCGCGCCATGTTGCGCGATCAGTGCCGCCGGCACGCCCAGCAAATCGGTTTTGGCTTCATTGGAATAGGTGACAAAGCCGCGCTCGACGACATCGGATGAGCCGGCAATGTCGGTGAGCGCGGCCACGATCGTGCCGCCGGTGCAGGATTCCGCCGTCGCCACTTTCCAGCCGCGCCGCCGGCACAGATCGAGCAGGGTTTCGGCGAGCGTGCGGGTCTCGGTCACAGCGGTAATCTCACCGTGGCGATGGCTTGTGCCGCCAGGCCTTCGCCGCGCCCGGTGAAGCCGAGTTTCTCGGTCGTCGTCGCCTTGACGCTGACGCGCGCCGGATCGAGGCCGAGAATCTCGGCGATGCGCGCCACCATCGCGGCGCGATGCGGGCCGATCTTGGGCCGCTCGCAAATGATCGTGACATCGACATGGGCGATGACACCGCCCTTGGCCTTCACCAGATCGGCGGCGTGGCGCAGGAATTGGTGCGAAGGCGCGCCATGCCAGCGTGGATCGCTGTCGGGAAAATGCACCCCGATATCGCCCGCGCCGATGGCGCCGAGAGTGGCGTCGGTCAGGGCATGCAGCCCGGCATCGGCGTCGGAATGACCGATCAGGCCGTGCGTATGCGGCAGCTTCACGCCGCAGAGCCAGAGGTGGTCGCCGGGGCCGAAGGCATGGACGTCGAAACCCTGGCCGGTGCGGACATCGCCCAGGCCCGATGCGATGCGGCGTTCGGCCTCGCGCAGATCCTCTTCGGTCGTCACTTTGAAATTGGCCTCGCTACCCGCGACCAATTTTACCGCAAGTCCGGCGCGCTCGGCGACCGCGGCATCGTCGGAGAGATCGAGACCTTTGGCGTTGCGATGCGCGGCGAGGATTTCAGGGTAACGAAACCCTTGCGGCGTCTGCGCCCGCCACAGTTCGGCGCGGTCGAGCGTCGCGCCCACCATGCCGCCGGTCGCGCGCTTCACCGTGTCGCGCACGGGCAGGGCGGGGATGGCGCCCGGTGCCTCGTCGAGCGCGGCGGTGACATGGTCGATGGTAACACCGTCGAGAAACGGCCGCGCTGCGTCATGGATCAGGACGCGGCTGGGCTTGAACCCTTCGAGGCTTTCGATGCCGAGCCGCACCGAATCCTGCCGCGCCGCGCCGCCCGCGACCGGCGGCAGCAGATCGAGGCCGGCGACCGCCTCGTCATAGAGATCGCGGTCGCCGGGATTGAACACGACGCGCACGCGGTCGATGGCGCGATGACGCGCCAAGGTCTCCAGCGAATGACGTAAGAGCGGCTTGCCCGCGAGCAAGAGATATTGCTTGGGCGTGGCGCCGCCGAGCCGGGTCCCGCGTCCCGCCGCGACCACGAGGGCGATTATCATCTGCATTCACAAACGGATGAATCGCCATCACCCGCCTCACCGCTTCGCGGTTCGGCGACCTCCCCCATCGAGGGGGAGGTAAATTTACGCGCGGTTCCTTTTCTCGCCTCCCCCTTGATGGGGGAGGCACGCGAGCGATCGCGAGCGGGTGGGGGTGATATCGCCATCGACGCGATGTCAAGCCGCCGCATTTCTGAGCGCGACCGCGCCGTCGCTCACCGTGGTGCGGCGCAGATCGCGGACATGCTTCTCTTCGTCGAAGGGCGTGGCGCGATGCATGGTGCAGCGATTGTCCCACATCACGAGATCGCCGATGCGCCATTTGTGGCTATAGACGAACTCGCGTTGGGTCGCGAATTCGATCAACTGGCCGAGCAGGACGCGGCCCTCGGGCATCGGCATGCCGACGATCTGCGAGGCATGCGAGGCGAGATAGAGATGCTTGCGGCCCGAGCCGGGATGAGTCTGCGCGATGGCGTGGCGCACCGCGGGGCGCGCCTGCAACTGCGCCTCGCTATAGCCGGTGAAGCCGAGCTGCTGCCGGATATGGGCGAAGAAATGCTCGGCGACGAGGCCTTCGACGCGGCTCTTCAACGCCGCCGGCAGCGCGTCGTAAGCCGCGCGTTCGTCGGCGAATTGGGTGTCGGCGCCGGCGGGCGGAATTTTGCGCGCATGCAACAGCGAATAGCGCCCGCGCGGATTCAGGAACGACGAGTCCGTATGCCAAAGCTGATTGCCAAGCCGGAACATGCGGCGGTCGTCTTCGCGGTCGTAAATCTCGTTCTTTTCGTTGAGGTTCGAGACGTCGAACAATTCCTGGTGCTTGAGCCGCGCTTCCTGGCCCTTGCCGCGGCCGTAATTGGGCGAATGTTCGAGCTCGCCGAAATTGCGGCTGAAGGCGATCTGCTGCTCGTCGGCGATGTCTTGATCGCGAAACACGCAGACGGCGTAGCGATCCATCGCCGCTACGATCTCGGCGACGGTCTCGGGCTCGAGCGGCCGGCGCGGATCGACGCCGCTGACCTCGCCGACGAACAGGGGATGAAGCTGCTTGACCGAAATCGCCATGGCGTCGCCTATTGTTTTGCCGCGACCCGCACTATCCAACGAAACCCCGCCCCTTGCCAACGTGTGACGGATCGGGAAGATGTCAGTTATGGGTCGGTTCGTTTGTCGAGGCTGCCTCGGCACCGCACACCCAGGCCTGAAAACGACCAACGGATCGCTCATAATTTTCTTATTGCGCAGTGCAGCAAAAAGGTATTATGACTAATCGATAGGCAACGGCGATTTCTGCTTAAAAAATGAGCATTTCCATCGGATCGATCCTCTTGGCCGAGCCGGTGCTGTTGGCGCCGATGTCGGGCGTAACCGATTTGCCGTTCCGCCGCCTGGTCAAGCGGCACGGCGCCGGGCTGGTGATTTCAGAGATGATCGCCAGCGCCGCGATGGTGCGCGAGACGCGCCGCTCTCTCATCATGGCCAAAAGCACGCCGGAAGAACAGCCGATGGCGGTGCAGCTTGCCGGCTGCGAGGCCGAGGATTTGTCGGAGGCGGCGAAGCTCAATGAGGATCGCGGCGCCGCGATGATCGACATCAATTTCGGCTGCCCGGTGAAAAAGATCGTCAACGGCCATGCCGGCTCGGCGCTGATGCGCGACGAAGTGAAGGCCGCGCGCCTGCTCGAAGCGACGGTGAAGGCCGTGCGCCTGCCGGTCACGCTCAAGATGCGCACCGGCTGGGACGACGCCAATCGCAACGCGCCGGCGTTGGCGCGCATCGCCGAAGCGAGCGGCATCCGCATGATTACCGTGCATGGCCGCACCCGCTGCCAGTTCTATGCCGGCAGCGCCGATTGGGCCTTCATCCGCGAGGTCAAGGCGGCGGTCTCGATCCCGGTCATCGTCAATGGCGACATCGTCAGCTTCGAGGACGCGAAGCGCGCACTCGAACTTTCAGGCGCCGACGGCGTCATGATCGGGCGCGGCGCCTATGGCCGGCCGTGGTTTCCGCATCAGGTCGCGCGCCATCTGCGCACCGGCGAATATCTGCCCGATCCGCCGCTGCTGGCGCAGCGCGACATCGTGCTTGGCCATTACGAGGACATGCTCGACCATTACGGCCGCGATGTCGGGGTGCGGATCGCACGCAAGCATATTGCCTGGTACTCGAAGGGCCTGCCCGGCTCGGCCGAGTTCCGCGCCACCATCAATAGCTGTAGCGAGCCGGATCGGGTCAAGGCGACGATCCGCGCCTTCTACGACCCGCTTGCCGAGTGCGAAGCCGCGTGACATGGCCAAGACCAGCGCCGCGCAAAAGTATTTTGGCCCCGAGCTGGAGCCGGCGGCGATCCTCGCCGTGCTGCCCGACCCGGTGCTGGTGATCGATCCGGACAACCGGCTGAGCTACGCTAACGCGGCGGCGGAGCAATTCTTCGAGGCGTCGGCGGCGAGCCTTCACGGCTTCGCCTTGAACGAGCTGCTGCCGGAGGACAGTCCGGTGTTCGCGCTGATCGATAACGTGCGCAAAACCGGGCATAGCGTCTCGGAGTATAGCGTCGCCATCGACACGCCGCGCCTGCACTCGCATGTCGTGACGATTCAGGCGACGCCGATCGCCGAGGATCGCGCCGGGATCGTGGTGGTGTTTCAGCGCCGCTCGATGGCCGACAAGCTCGACCGCCAGCTCACCCATCGCAACGCGGCGCGCTCGGTGACGGCGATGGCGGCGCTGCTGGCGCACGAGGTCAAGAACCCGCTCTCCGGCATCCGCGGCGCGGCGCAACTCTTGGAGGAAAACGCGTCGCCGCCGGATCGCGAACTGACCCGCCTCATCTGCGACGAGGCCGACCGTATTTGCGCGCTGGTCGATCGCATGGACGTGTTCTCCGACCGCCATCCGATGGAGCGCGGCCCGGTCAATATTCACGAGGTGCTGGGCCGCGTGCGGCTGCTGGCGAAAACCGGCTTCGCGCGCCATGTCCGCTTCCTCGAGGAATACGACCCGTCGCTTCCGGACGTGCATGGCAATCGCGACCTGCTGATCCAGGCCTTTCTCAATCTGGTCAAGAACGCCGCCGAGGCGGCGCCGG
>JAATGI010000085.1 GCA_015654725.1 Rhodospirillales bacterium | reverse complement strand
GAGCCAATCGCGAACCCGCGCAAGATCATCGGCACCGGCGGCGACATGGCCTTTGAACGCCGGCGCGGTGCCCGTCTCAAGCTCGCCATCGAGCGTGAGGTGCGCCCCGCCCGGGCCGCTCGCCGAAAATCGCAACCGATCGGCCTGAGGGCCCGCGGTCGCCAGCGTTCCGCTCACATCGCTCAAGGCGTCGCCGCCGAGAATGACCGTGCCGGCGGAAAGATCGAGCGTCAGCGGCAAGCCGAACAGCGAGAGCTTCGGCGCCGCTGCGACATCGCTGAAAGCCCCAAGTGCGCGCTGCACCGGCGGCGGCGCGACCTTGGCCGTGAGCAGCCTATCGAGATCAAGGTGCTGCGTCTGAAATTTGAGATGCGCCCGCGGCGCCGCGCCGAGGTCGAGGTCGGCACGCCCGCTGAGATTGGCGGCGAGATCGTCGCCGAATTGAACATTGAAATCGCTTAGGCTTGCCTGGCGCAGGGTCGCGTCGAGCGTGCCGCCGGCCTGCCAAGGCGAATTGAGCGGCGCGCTGCCGGCAAGATGCAAAGCGCCCGTGACCTCGGGCAGCGCAAACGCCGTCGCGCGCGGATTGAAGATGAGGCTGCCGTCGAGATCGGCGCTCGGATGCAGCGGGTTTTCGTCGATCGTGAACTTGATCGGCAGCTTCGTCGCATCGCGCGAGCCGGTCGAGAAGCGAAAGACATTTTGCGCGCCGCCCATCTCAAAATTGCCGTCGCCGTGGAACGGCCCGGTCAGCGCATCGGCTTCGGCGGAAAGCGTGATCTTGTCGAACTGATAGGCGCGCTTGGTCGCCGGATCGTCGAGGATGAGGCTGCCGCCGGTGACGGAAATACGTTCGAAGCTCATCTGGCCGGAAAATCCGTGCCGCGGCCGCCACAGCGGCAGGGCCTCGTTCTGCAAGCGAAGACGAACCTGCGGCGCGACGAACCGTGCCTCGACGAAATCGACCTCGCCGCGCATCAGCGAGGTGAGAGAGATTTCCAGATGCAGTTCGGCGACTTTGACGTCGGTCCCCGATGCCGGCGCGGCGAGCTCGACCTGCGCGAGCTGCAAATAGGGTGTCGGCAGAATCTTCAGATCGATGCCGCCGCGGATTTTGACCTCGGCGCCGGTGAGGTTCGACAATTGCACTTCGACCAGATGACGCTCGGCATTCCAGTCGATGAAATAGGGCACCGCCAATGCGGCGGTCAAAAAGATGATCAGGAAAATGGCGAGGATGGTCAGAATTTCGCGCAAGATATTTCGCCTGGGCGCACGACAGCGCGGGTTGCCTCAGTCCCCTAAGGCCCTGTCGGCGTCCAGACAATAGAGCTTTTGATCGCGGGTGCGTGACGCCCGATCAGAGCGTTTTCGAGCGAAGTTGATCCCCGTTCGCGTGAAGAAAACGCGTCAAAACAAAAACCTAGAGGTAAGGTCCGGGCTCGCTCGAGAGCGCCGCTTTGACCCGGCGGGAGGTTTCGTCCGCCAGAACCTCCTCGCGGCCGGTCACGATCGCCTCGAGAATCGCCGCCGCGACTTGTTCCGGGGAGACCTTCGGCGCGTCGACCGCAGCGACCATATCGGTATCGATCAGGCCCGCGTGGACGCCGACAACGAGCGTTCCCTGCCCTTTCAGTTCGTGCCGCAAGGCGTTGGTGAGTGCCCATTCGGCCGATTTGGAGGCGCTATAGGCGCCGAGCGACGGAAAGGTGATCCAGCTCAGCGCCGAGAGCATGTTGACGAGCGCGCCGCCGCCGTTCTTGGCGAGGATCGGCGCGAAGGCGTTGGCGATGCGCAAAGTGCCGAAATAATTGGTTTCGAAAGCCGCGCGAGCTACCTCCAGCGACGCATCGGCGGCGAGCGGCGAGAACGGCGCGACGCCGGCGTTGTTGAAGACCAGAGTGACGTCGCCGAGCGCCTTGGCGGCGGCCGCGACATCGGCCGCGTTGGTGATGTCGAGGTTGACCGGCTCGACGCCGGGATAGGAAATTTTCCCGGGGTCGCGAGCGCCAGCATAGACTTTTCGCGCGCCTTTGGCGCGCAATTGTTCGGCTAAGACCTTGCCTAGGCCGCGGTTAGCGCCGGTGACCAGCGCGACGGAACCCTCGATATTCATCGCTTTCTCCATGCGAAAATAGATGCATATGCACCTATATCGGCGGACGTATGGAGGATTTCGGGTCGATCAAGCCCGGTCTCAAGCCAAAACAGCCCGGCGCGGTCAAATGGCACGCCGGGCTGGAGATGGATTAATTCCGCTCTTTGTCGACGAGCTTGTTGGCACCGATCCAGGGCATCATGGCGCGCAGCTTGGCGCCGACCTCTTCGATCGGATGCGCCTGCGAGCGGGCGCGGCTGGCCTTGAACGAGGTCTGGTTGACCTTGTTCTCCAGCATCCAATCGCGGGTGAAGCGGCCCGACTGGATATCGGCGAGGATTTTCTTCATCTCGGCCTTGGTTGCCGGCGTGATGACACGCGGGCCCGAGACATATTCGCCATATTCGGCGGTGTTCGAGATCGAATAGTTCATGTTCGCGATGCCGCCCTCGTAGATGAGGTCGACGATCAGCTTCACTTCGTGCAGGCATTCGAAATAGGCCATCTC
>JAATGI010000364.1 GCA_015654725.1 Rhodospirillales bacterium | reverse complement strand
GCTATTCGGTGATGCTCGGCTATTGGGACGACGCGCAAAAAACGGCGGATTCGCTTGACCGCGTCGGCTGGATGCATACCGGCGATCTCGCCACGCTCGACGAGGATGGCTATGCCAATATCGTCGGGCGGCTCAAGGACATGGTGATTCGCGGCGGCGAGAATGTCTATCCGCGCGAGGTCGAGGAGTTCCTGTTCCGCCATCCCAAGATCGAAAGCGCGCAGGTGATCGGCCTGCCCGATCCGAAATATGGCGAGGAGCTGTGCGCCTGGATCAAGTTGCATCCCGGCGAGAATGTCAGCGCCGAGGACATCCAGGCCTACTGCAAAGGCCAGATCGCGCATTACAAAATCCCGCGCTATATCCGCTTCGTCGACGCCTTCCCCATGACCGTCACCGGCAAGGTGCAGAAATTCCTGATGCGGGAGCAGATGATCCGCGATCTCGGCTTGAAGGAGCAGAAGACCGCGTGATGAGGCTGCAATCGCATCGTGCGTCCTTCGACTGCGCCCTTCGGGCGCGCTCAGGATGAGGAAATTTTTGATGGTACAAGTAAATATTCCTCATCCCGAGCGCGAGCGTAGCGAGCAGTCGAGGGACGCAACGCGGTATTTCCAGGTTGCTCGATGCCCATCCTGAAGACCACGCTCGATCCGCGCTCGGAGCCGTTCCGCGCCAACGCATCCTTCATGCGCCTGCTGGTGGACGATCTGCGAATGCGGCTCGCGGAAATAGCCAAGGGCGGCGGCGAGGCGGCGCGCGAACGGCATCTCTCACGCGGCAAGCTGCTGCCGCGCGACCGCGTGAAAAATCTGCTCGATCCCGGCGCGCCGTTTCTCGAATTCTCCGCCCTCGCCGGCCACAAGCTTTATGACGACGAGGTGCCGGCGGGCGGCATTGTCACCGGCATCGGCCCGGTGATGGGCCGCGAATGCGTCGTCATCGCCAATGACGCCACGGTGAAAGGCGGCACCTATTATCCGATCACGGTGAAGAAGCATCTGCGCGCGCAGGAGATCGCGCGCGAGAATCATCTGCCCTGTATTTATTTGGTCGATTCGGGCGGCGCCAATCTGCCCAACCAGGACGAGGTGTTTCCCGACCGCGACGATTTCGGCCGCATCTTTTTCAATCAGGCGACCTTGTCGGCGATGAGGATTCCGCAGATCGCGCTGGTGATGGGGTCCTGCACCGCGGGCGGCGCCTATGTTCCCGCCATGTCGGACGAGACCGTGATCGTCAAGGGCGAAGGCACGATCTTTCTCGCCGGCCCGCCCTTGGTGAAGGCCGCGACCGGCGAGGTGGTGACGGCGGAGGAACTGGGCGGCGCCGAGCTTCATGCGCGCGTCTCGGGCGTCGCCGATCATCTGGCACTCGACGACGCTCACGCGCTCGGGATCGCGCGCCGCATCGTCGCCAATCTCAATCGCGTCAAGCCGGCCTCGCTCGATCTCGCCGAGCCGCGCGAGCCGCTTTACGGCGCCGAAGAGCTTTATGGCATCGTGCCGAACGATCCGCGCAAGCCTTACGATGTGCGCGAAGTGATCGCGCGGCTGGTCGATGGCAGCGAGTTTGACGAATTCAAGCGGCTCTATGGCGAGACGTTGGTGACGGGCTTCGCGCATCTCTGGGGTTATCCCGTCGGCATCGTCGCCAATAACGGCATTCTCTTTTCCGAGTCAGCCTTGAAGGGCGCGCATTTCATCGAACTGTGCGCGCAGCGCGGCATCCCCCTCATTTTTCTTCAGAATATTTCCGGCTTCATGGTCGGGCGCAAATACGAGGCCGGCGGCATCGCCAAGGACGGCGCCAAGATGGTGATGGCGGTGGCCTGCGCGCGGGTGCCGAAATTCACCGTGATTATCGGCGGCTCGTTCGGCGCTGGCAATTACGGCATGTGTGGCCGCGCCTACGATCCCCGTTTCCTATGGATGTGGCCTAATGCGCGCATTTCCGTGATGGGCGGCGAGCAGGCGGCCTCGGTGCTGGCGACCATCCGGCGCGACAATCTCGAAGCCGGCGGCAAAAGCTGGAGCGCCGAGGAGGAGGAGTCCTTCAAGAAGCCGATCCGCGCGCGCTACGAGGCGCAGGGCCATCCTTATTACGCCAGCGCGCGGCTCTGGGACGATGGCGTGATCGATCCGGCCGAAACCCGGCGCGTGCTCGCGCTCGGCCTGTCGGCGAGTCTCAACGCGCCGATCGAGCGCACCGAATTCGGCGTGTTCCGGATGTGATGAGCGCGCTTCTGATCGATATCGATGCGCGTGGCGTGGCGCGGGTCACGCTGAACCGGCCGGAGGTTCACAACGCCTTCGACGATATGCTGATCGCGGAACTGAGCGCGGCGCTGGAGCGGCTCGCCGCCGACGCGGCTGTTCGCGTGTTGGTGCTGACCGGTGCGGGGCAAAGTTTTTCCGCCGGCGCCGATCTCAATTGGATGCGGCGCATGGGTGGCTTCAGCGATGCCGAGAACCTGGCCGACGCGATGGGCCTCACCACCATGCTGCGGCGGCTGAACGAATTTCCGAAGCCCACCATTGCGCGCGTCAACGGCGCGGCCTTCGCCGGCGGCGTCGGGCTGATTTCGTGCTGCGACATCGCCATCGCCTCGTCCGGGGCCGTGTTTGCGGTGAGCGAAGTCCGGTTTGGCTTGGTGCCGGGCACCATCGGGCCCTATCTCGTCGCCGCCATCGGCCCGCGCGTGGCGCGGCGGCTCTTTCAAACCGCCGAGCGCATATCCGGCGACGAAGCTAAACGGATCGGGCTGGTCCATGAATCCGTGCCACCCGCCGACCTCGATGCAGCGGTCGAGAAGATCGTCGGCATGCTGCTCGAAGGCGGGGCCGAGGCTCAGGCCGTGTCGAAGCGTCTTGCCATCGAATTAGGCAACCGCGATGTCGATGACGCCGTCATGCGCCAGACCGCACAGGCGAGCGCGGATGCCCGGGCGGGCGCGGAGGGGCGGGAAGGTACCGCGGCCTTCCTGGAGAAGCGCAAGCCGAACTGGCGTCGCTGAGCGATGTTCCGGAAGCTGCTGATCGCCAATCGCGGCGAGATCGCGTGCCGCGTGATCCGCACCGCGCGGCGATTGGGCATCGCCACGGTCGCGGTCTATTCCGAGGCCGATGCCGACGCGCTTCATGTCCAGGACGCGGATGAGGCCGTTGCCATCGGCCCCGCGCCCGCGCGCGATTCCTATTTGAACATCGCGCGCATCCTCGCGGCGGCGCGGGAAACCGGCGCCGAGGCGGTTCATCCCGGCTATGGCTTCCTCGCCGAGAATGCCGATTTCGCCGAGGCTTGTGGCAAGGCTGGGCTGGTCTTTGTCGGTCCAACGCCCGAGGCGATCCGCGCCATGGGTTCGAAGGCGGCGGCCAAGCAAATGATGGCGCTGGCCAATGTTCCGACCGTGGCCGGCTATCACGGCGAGGATCAGAACCCGGCTCGGCTGGGCGAGGAAGCGCGGCGGATCGGCTATCCGGTTCTGATCAAGGCCTGGGCCGGCGGGGGCGGCAAAGGCATGCGCGTGGTCGAACGGTCTGGCGATTTTGCCGCGGCGCTCGCCGCCGCCAAGCGCGAAGCGCTGTCGGCTTTCGCCGACGATCGCGTGCTGATCGAAAAATATCTCGATCGCCCGCGCCACGTCGAAGTGCAGATTTTTGCCGACCGCTTCAACAATGTTGTTCATCTGTTCGAGCGCGATTGCTCGATGCAGCGCCGCCACCAGAAGGTGATCGAGGAGGCGCCGGCGCCGCAGGTCGGCGATGAACTGCGCCGTGCCTTGCACGCGACCGCGATCGCGGCGGCGCGCGCTATCCGCTATGTCAATGCCGGCACGATCGAATTCATCCTCGAAGGCGACGCCTTCTATTTCATGGAAATGAATACGCGGCTTCAGGTCGAGCATCCCGTAACCGAGATGATCACCGGCCTCGATCTCGTCGAATGGCAATTGCGCGTCGCGGCGGGCGAGGCGCTGCCGCTGCGCCAGGACCAGATCGTCGCGCGCGGCCACGCCATCGAGGCGCGGCTTTACGCCGAGGATACGACCCGCGATTTTTTGCCGGCGACCGGTACGCTGCGGCTCCTGCACGCGCCGGCCGCCGCGACGGATCTACGGATCGAGACCGGCGTGGGCCAGGGCGACACCGTCACGACCTATTACGATCCGATGATCGCCAAGCTGGTGGCCTGGGGCGAGGATCGGACGGCGGCCTTGCGGCGCCTCGCCGAGGGCTTGTCGCACTATCGCATCGCCGGGCTGGTCACGAATCGCGACTTCCTGCTGCGTCTTGCCCGCGACCCGGCGTTCGCTGGCGGCGAAATCGATACCGGTTTTATCGCGCAGCATTGCGATCGTCTCGTCCCGCCCACGGAATCGGCGCCGGAAGCCGTGCTTGCCGCCGCCACGCGCGAAATTCTGCTCGGGGAAGAGGAGACGGCGCGGAAAGGCGCTTCGCGTTCGCGCGACCGCTATTCGCCCTGGCGACTGCGCGATGGCTGGCGCCTTGACGGCAGGGCGAAGCGCGAACTGCATTGGCGCGACGGCGACACGGAAAGAACCATCGACATCGGAGCTGCGCAAAGCGGTGGCGCGGACTTCACCGTTTCGCGGCACGGCGATGAATTTACGATCATCGACGACCACGCGACTTGGCGCCTCACCCTGATCGATCCGTTGGCGGCGAAAGACGACGCGGCCGTCGCTGCGGGCCGCTTGACCGCGCCGATGCCGGGCAAGATCGTTCAGGTGCTGGTCATGCCGGGCGAAAGCGTGAAACGCGGGGAACCGCTGCTTATCTTGGAAGCGATGAAGATGGAGCACACCGTCACGGCGCCTGCCGACGGCACGGTCGATCGGGTCAATTACGCGGCCGGCGAAATGGTCGAGGAAGGCGCTGAACTGGTCGCTTTCACGCCGGCGGGCAAATCGCCATGAAGCTCCCGAAAAAAGTTCGCATGGTCGAGGTCGGCCCGCGCGACGGGCTGCAGAACGAGGCGGCGAGCGTCCCGGCTGCGACCAAGATCGCGCTGATCGAGAGGCTCGCCGGGGCCGGGCTTAAAACCATCGAGGCGGGCAGCTTCGTCTCGCCGAAATGGATTCCGCAAATGGCGGATACCGGCGAGGTGCTGGCGAGGCTGAAGCGCGTGGCCGGCGTGCGCTATCCGGTCTTGGTGCCGAATATGAAGGGCTTCGAGGCGGCGCTGGCGGCGGGTTGCGACGAGATCGCGATCTTCGCCGCGGCGTCGGAGAGCTTTTCCCAACGCAATACCAATTGCTCGATCGCGGAGAGCCTGGCGCGGTTCGCGCCGGTCGCGGAAGCCGCGCGGGAGAAGAACATTCGCGTGCGCGGCTATGTCTCGACCGTGATCGATTGTCCCTATGAAGGGCCGATCGCGCCGGAAGCGGTGGCGAAGGTCGCGGCGCGGCTTTTCGCGCTCGGCAGTTATGAAATTTCCCTCGGCGACACGATCGGCACCGGCACGCCGGGTCGGGTCCTGACCATGATCGAGACGGTGGCGAAGGAAATTCCGGTCGATAGGCTCGCCGGCCATTACCACGACACTTACGGCCAGGCGCTGGCCAATATCCTTGCCTCGCTCGAGCTCGGTGTCGCGACCTTCGACAGTTCGGTCGCCGGTCTCGGTGGCTGCCCCTATGCGCCGGGCGCCACCGGCAATGTCGCGAGCGAGGATGTGGTCTATCTGCTGAACGGGCTTGGCATCGAGACCGGAATCGATCTCGCCAAGCTCGCCGAGGCGGGGCGGTTCATCTCGGCGGCGTTGGGGCGCGAGCCGCAATCGAAAGTCGCGCGGGCGCTCGCGGCCAAGGGCGCCAAGTAGGCTTAGGCGAAAATCTCGCCGTGCTCGTTGTTAACGATGAATTTTTCCCGGCGCTTCACGAAATCGTCGACCAACGCAAACACGGCCTCGGGCCGGTCGAGATCGACGAGGTGCCCGGCATCATAGACCATGACGACGTGACAATTGCCGAGCTTC
>JAATGI010000481.1 GCA_015654725.1 Rhodospirillales bacterium | reverse complement strand
GGCGCGCCCGTGCTGGTCGATTACGCCCACACGCCCGACGCGCTCGAAAACGCACTGCGGTCGCTGCGCGCCAATCGCCGGGGCCGGCTCGTCGTCGTGTTCGGCTGCGGCGGCGACCGCGATGCCGGCAAGCGCCCGCACATGGGCGCGATCGCGGCCCGGTTCGCCGATATCGCCATCGTCACCGACGACAATCCGCGCAGTGAGGATCCGGCCCTGATCCGCCGCGCTATCCTGGCCGCCTGCCCCGGCGGCATCGAGATCGGCGACCGCGCCGCCGCCATTCGTCACGGCCTCGGCCTGCTGCGCGCGGACGACATGCTGCTGCTCGCCGGCAAGGGCCACGAGACCGGGCAAATTGTCGGCGCGAAAGTATTGCCTTTCGCCGACGGCGAGGTGGCGCGGGCGGCTCTCGCGGAATTGGGAGCGGCGGCATGAGCGCGCTGTGGACAGCGGCCGAAGCCGCGGCGGCGACCGGCGGCGTTGCTTTCGGCGGCTGGAGCGCGACCGGCGTCTCGATCGACAGCCGTACGATCGAGCCCGGCGATCTGTTCGCCGCCTTGGCTGGGCCTCGGGTCGACGGCCACGACTACATCGCGGCGGCACTGAACAACGGCGGCTGCGCGGCCATGGTGCAAACCCGCCCCCCGGGTCTTGACGAGAAGACGCCTCTCCTCCTCGTCAAGGACACCATGGCCGCGCTCCAGGCATTGGGCGCCGCCGCGCGGGCGCGCACGCGCGCCGCCGTCATCGCCGTCACCGGCAGCGTCGGCAAGACCGGAACCAAGGACCCGCTGCGGCTGGCACTCACCCGGTCGGGCACGACCCATGCCTCGGCGGGCAGCCTCAACAATCATTGGGGCGTACCTTTGTCGCTGGCGCGTATGCCGCCGGACACGCAATACGGCGTCTTCGAACTCGGCATGAATCATCCGGGCGAGATCGCGGCGCTGTCGCGCCAGGTCCGGCCCGATGTCGCGCTCATCACCACGATCGAGGCGACGCATCTCGGCTACTTTCCCTCGGTCGAGGCCATCGCCGACGCCAAGGCGGAAATCTTCCTCGGCATGGACCGGCGCGGCGCCGCCATCCTCAATCACGACAATCCGCATTACGAGCGGTTGGCCGCCGCCGCCGCCGATGCCGGACTCGCGCGCATCCTAGGGTTCGGCGCCCATCCCGATGCCGCGATCCGTCTGGTCGATTGCCATCTGCACGCCACCGCGAGCGCGGTCACCGCCTTGGTGCTCGGCGAAATCGTCGATTACTGCATCGCCACGCCCGGCCAGCATTGGGTGATGAACAGTCTCGGCATTCTAGGCGCGGTCAAGGCGGTGGGCGGCGATGTCGGCGCCGCCGCGGCGGCGTTCTCAAGCTTGAAGCCGATGCCGGGCCGCGGCCTTCGGCTCAGGATCGCAGTGAGCGGCGGCACCGCCGAGCTGATCGACGACAGCTACAACGCCAGCCCGGCCTCGATGCGCGCCGCGGTCGCGGTGTTGGGCGCGAGTCAGCCGGCGCCCGGCGGGCGGCGCATCGCGGTGCTCGGCGACATGCTGGAACTCGGCCAGTCCGCTCGCGCCCTTCACACCGCCCTCGCCGCGCCGCTGGTCGAGGCCGGCATCGATCTGGTGTTCGGCGTCGGTCCGGAGATGGCGGCGTTGATGGACGCGCTGCCGGGGAAATTGCGCGGCGGCCACGAAGCGAGCGCGGCCGCGATGGCCGAACGGCTCGCCGCCAAGCTGCGGCCCGGCGATATCGTCGCGATCAAAGGCTCCCACGGCATCCGCATGAACGAGATCGTCGCCCGGCTCGCGGCGGCGCCCGCCTTCGCGGCGAAAGGCTGATCCGTGCTGTACGAGATTTTCCCGCGGCTCGCGGAATGGTTCGAGCCGTTCAATTTGTTCCGCTATCTCACGGTCCGGTCAGGCGGCGCCTTGGTAACCGCCTTGGTCATCAGCTTCGTCATGGGCCCGCGCGTCATCGCCTGGCTCAAATCGAAGCAGGCCGAAGGCCAACCGATTCGAACCGACGGGCCGGAGGATCACATCGTCAGAAAACGCCGCACGCCCACCGATGGCCGCTTCCTGAACTTGCTGTCC
>JAATGI010000490.1 GCA_015654725.1 Rhodospirillales bacterium | reverse complement strand
CAATCGCAGCGACCGCCGCCGCCATGCAATCGCGTTTCAACGCCTTCAAGGAGACCGGCGAATTGATCGGCACCGGCGTCTCGGCGCTGTTCCTGTTCGCCATCGCGGTCGCGAATCTGGTCGTCTTGCGCCAGATCTATGCCGCCTATCGCCGCGTCCGGCGCGGCGAGACCGCCGCCGATGCCGATCTCGACGCGCTGTTGTCGCGTACCGGGCTGTTGGGCCGGTTGTTCCGTCCGCTGTTCCGGCTGGTGCGTCAGAGCTGGCAGCTTTATCCGATCGGCATCCTGTTCGGCCTCGGCTTCGACACCGCGACCGAGATCGGACTTCTCGATATTTCCGCGGTCGAGGCCGCGAAAGGTCTCTCGATCTGGACTATCATGATCTTTCCGGTCTTGTTCACCGCCGGCATGTCGCTGGTCGATACCAGCGACGGCGTGATGATGCTCGGCGCCTATGGCTGGGCGTTCCGCAATCCGCTCCGAAAGCTCCATTACAATCTCACCATCACCTCGGTCTCGGTGATGGTGGCGCTATTGGTCGGCGGGATCGAAGCGCTCGGTCTCGTCGCCGACCGGCTCGGTCTCGAAGGCTCGTTCTGGAATGCGATCGGCGCGCTCAACGACAATTTCGGTACGCTCGGCTACGCCATTGTCGGACTGTTTGCGTTGAGCTGGCTGGTTTCGGCCGCGCTCTATCGCCGCGCCACGAGGCCGTGACGCTCAGGCGGGGCATTGCGGTTTGTGCATCCGCAGCCCATCATTAACGGCATATCGGCGGCTGAGATGGAATAATCGCCATGTTGAAGATCGAGATCGAGCGCGAGGATGACGGCCGTTGGCTTGGCGAGGCGCCGGCGCTCCCCGGTGTCATGGCTTATGGCGAGACCGAGGCCGATGCGCGCACCAAAGTCACCGCGCTCGCCTTGCGCGTTCTCGCCGACCTCATCGAGCACGGCGAGCCGGTGCCGGCCGAGGCCCGGGAGTTGTTCATCGCCGCGTGAGCGGATGGCCGGCCACGAAGGCAGTCCGCGTCCTGCGAGGACTCTATCGCATTGGTTGGACGCTCAAGCGACAGACCGGATCGCATCGTACCCTCGAGCGGCAGGGATGGCCCGATTATGTGTTCGCCTTTCGCGACGGCGAGGAATTGGGACCACGCATGCTCGCGCGCATCGCCCGGCATACCGGCCTTCGACCCGACGATCTGTAGGCGACGCAAGCGGCTCGGTTCAGGCGGGCGCGAGTTCCGTTGCCGGCGTCTCGACGATGACCTGCACCCGCATTTCGGCCAGTCCGTTTGGCGCGCCATCGCGTTCGACGAACAACGGATCGCGGCCCCCGGCGACATCTTCCACCGCCTGCAAGAGAAGACGGCGTAGCAACATCACGGGCTTATCGGTGGTGCCGAGATGCTCTTGGCTGCGATCCATGATCGGGCCCCGCCCCTGGCTTTCGACCGCGAGCTTGTCGTGATCGAAGAAATTGCGCCCAACGCCGGCGAAACTCACCCGCCGCATTTCCTCGCGATCTTGCAGATAGCGATTCGCGTGGGTGCGGCGCGAGTAATAGCTTTTCTGCTCGGCGAACAGCTTGTCGGTCAGGAAATCCGGATCGAGCGGCCGTTCGTGGCTGAAGAGCATGGTGTATTTCCAATGCGTCGCGTCGTCGATCGGGACATGAAAATGCAGCTGATAGCCGGCGTTTTCCGGCGTCGGGCCGGTCGCGGGGTCGAACAGCGGCACGCCGCCAAAGGAACCGCAATTCGGCATGATGTGGTTGGTGACCCGGATATATTTCGCGCCGCCACCGACCGCGCGCACGGTGTTGATGCGAAAGCCGTATGCGGTCTCCTCGACCTCCATCGTCGGCGCCACGTCGGCGCCGACCAGCGCGTTGCCGCGCGGATCGAGCGCCGCCGCCTGCGACATGAAGCGGTGCAAATAGGAGAGATGTTGCGGATCGACATTGCCTTCGTGGGCTTGGAGCCAATTGCAATCGTGATGCAGTTTGCCGGCCCAGACCTGCGACGATTTGTCGGCGGCGAAAAATTCAAATTGCGGACGGCGCGGCGGCGTGCCCTCGCCCAGATAGGCGAAGATCAGCCCGGCCGCCTCGAAGCACGGATAGGCTGGATGGCGAATGCGGTCCTTGTACGTGCTCGCGGCTCCTTCGCCCGGCTGTTCGAGGCAACGGCCTTCGCCCGACAACAGCCAGCCATGATAGATGCAGCGCAAACCGCCGGCCTCGACCCGGCCAAAGCTCAAATCGACCTGGCGGTGCGGGCAATAGCGCCCGATCAATTGCGGCGATCCTTCCGCATCGCGAAACAGAACCAAGTCTTCGCTCAGCACCCGCAACGGCAGTGGCACGTCCCCCGCGAGTTCCCGCGACAACGCGACCGGCTGCCAATAGGCGCGCATCATCTTGCCGCCGGGCGTGCCCGGTCCGGTCAGGGTGATGAGATCGTTCTTGTCCTTGCTCAGCATCGTTTCCTCCCCGGCCGCCGCTTACGCCAGCCCGGCTTTGCCCTTCAACAACGGAAAGACGCGCAACGGATTGTCGTGGACCATGGCGATCTTGTCGGCGCGGCTCAGAAAATCGAACCGCTCGATGACGGCCAGCACATCGTCGGACGCCTTGCCGGTTTGCGGATTCATGATCGCCGTGCCCGATCCCGGCGCCTCGGTGCCGAACACCATCCGGCTCGGCCCGTTCTGGCGAATGGCGGCGCCGAGGAACCAGGGATCGTAGGCGCACGTGTCGAAGAACAAGTTGCCGCTCAAATCGAGCCGCGGCTCGGGTTCCTTCAGACGCGAGGTCGCGCCGACCTGCCCGCCGCCATGCTCGCCGGTGGCACCGATGCGATTGCCCTGCTCCTGTGGGGATTTCGTGGCGTCGACAATGTCGCCGATTTCCAAGAGGCGCCGCAGACAGCCGCCGCAGTGACAGACCACGATGCGCAGTCGAGGAAAACGCCGGAACACCTCGCCGCGCTCATAGAGCAAGGTCGCGAGCGTTTCCTCGGTCATGTTGTTGTACTGGTAGGAATGCGGAATGCGCTCGACCCGCGGGTCGCGGGTGATCGACGGATGGATGACCAGCGTGGCGTCGAGCCGCTCGGCGCGTTCGTACAGCGTGAACCAGGCCTCGTTGTCGACGCCGGGCGATTGGCGGTCCGCGCCGGGATCGGGATTGAGAATGGCGCCGACGAAGCCAAGCTCCGTGACCGCGCGTTCGAGCTCGGCGACGCAAGGCCCGATGTTGAGGCCCGGCGCCTGCGGCAATTGCGCCACGCCGGCGAAACGCTCGGGATAAAGCCGGCATT
>JAATGI010000239.1 GCA_015654725.1 Rhodospirillales bacterium | reverse complement strand
GGCGGCGCCGCGCCGGCGCGTGCCGCGCCGGCCAAAGGCCGTAGCGAACGCACCGACCGCAGGTAGGCTCGGCGGGATCGCCCCGGCGCCGCGATGCGTCTCCTTGTCGGGCTCGGCAATCCCGGGCCGCGTCACGAGCGCAATCGGCACAATATCGGCTTCATGGCGGTGGAGGCGTTGCTCCGCCGCCATAAATTCCGGGCCGTGCGCAATCGCTTCGAAGCCCACCTCGCCGAGGGCGAGGTCGGCAGCGAACGCATTTTCGTGTTGATGCCGCAGACCTTCATGAATAATTCCGGCGACGCGGTCGGCCCGGCCGCGCGCTTTTATAAAATTCCAGCCGAGGAGGTCGCGGTCATTTACGACGAGATCGACCTGGCGCCCGGCAAGCTGCGGGTGAAGCAGGGCGGCGGCTCGGCCGGGCATAACGGCATTCGCTCGATCGATGCCGGGCTCGGCTACGATTATTGGCGGGTGCGGCTCGGCATCGGCCATCCCGGCGCCAAGGAACTGGTGCAGCCTTGGGTGTTGCAGAATTTCACCGCCGACGAAATGCTGTGGGTGACGCCGCTCACGGACGCCGTCGCCGAAGCGATGCCGCTTCTGATCGCGAACGATCCGGGCGGCTTTTCGACCAAGGTGGCGCTGATCCTGAAGCCGCCGAAACCGAAAGACCAAAAGCCTGAAACGCCAAGACGCCAAGGAGTAGATTTCGTCTTGCCCGCCCCCGGGCTGTGACCCGGGGGTGGCGGGGGTATCCACGAATTTCTTTATCTGGTGCGGGGAAAGTAGGACGAGATGGGTTTCAATTGCGGCATTGTCGGCCTGCCCAATGTCGGCAAATCGACTTTATTCAACGCGCTGACCGCGACGCAGGCGGCCGAGGCCGCGAACTATCCTTTTTGCACCATCGAGCCGAATCTCGGCCGGGTCGCGGTGCCGGATGAGCGGCTCGAAATCTGCGCGCGGCTCGCCAAATCCGCCAAGATCGTGCCGACCCAGCTCGAATTCGTCGATATCGCCGGGCTGGTGCGTGGCGCCGCCAAGGGCGAGGGCCTCGGCAACCAGTTCCTCGGCCATATCCGCGAGGTCGATGCCATCGCCCATGTGCTGCGCTGTTTCGCCGACGGCAATGTCACCCATGTCGAAGGCACGCTCGATCCGGTGCGCGACGCCGAGACGGTCGAGACCGAATTGCTGCTGGCCGATCTCGAATCGCTCGACCGCCGCATCAAGGCGGCCGAGAAAAAGGCGCGCGGCCAGGACAAGGAATCCATCGCGCAACTGGTGGTGATGGAGCGCGTTAACGCGCTGCTGGCGGAGGGCAAACCCGCCCGCGCGATGAGCGTCTCCGCCGAGGAACAGCCGTTATTCAAATCGCTGCAATTGCTGACCGCGAAGCCGGTGCTGTATATCGCCAATGTCGAGGAAGCCGCGGCAGCGAGCGGCAATCCCCTGTCGGCTCGAGTCATGGATTTTGCCAAGGCGCGCGGCGCCGGGGCCGTGGTCATTTCCGCCGCCATCGAGTCGGAGTTGGCGCAACTGCCCGAGGCGGAAAAACGCGAATATCTGGCGAGCCTCGGGCTCGACACGCCTGGCCTCGACCGCGTCATCCACGCCGGCTATCGGCTTCTCGACCTCATCACCTTCCTGACGGTCGGGCCGAAAGAGGCGCATGCCTGGACGGTGCCGCAAGGCACCAAGGCGCCGCGCGCGGCGGGCGCCATCCACACCGATTTCGAAAAGGGTTTCATCCGCGCCGAGACCATCGCTTACGAGGATTTCGTCGCCAGCGGCGGCGAGCAAGGCGCCAAGGAAGCCGGCAAGATGCGGTTGGAGGGGGCCGACTATGTCGTGCGCGACGGCGACATCCTGCATTTCCGCTTCAATCTTTAACATCCCGTTCCTATGATCGCGCCAACCTAAGAGGAGGATTTCATGGGCCAGACCATCACGCTCAAAGCCAAGGATGGGCATTCGTTTTCGGCTTACCGCGCCGATCCCGCCGGCGCGGCCAAGGGCGCGCTCGTGGTGATTCAGGAGATTTTCGGCGTCAACCATCACATCCGCAATGTCTGCGACCGCTTCGCCGCCTTAGGCTATGTCGCGGTGGCGCCGGCCTTGTTCGACCGCGCGCAACGGGGCGTCGAGCTCGGCTATGACCAAGCCAGCATGACCGCGGGCCGCGAGCTGATCGGCAAGGTGCCGTGGGACGGCATCCTCGCCGACACCCAGGCGGCGATCGATTACGCCAAGGAATTCGGCAAGGTCGGAATCGTCGGCTATTGCCTGGGCGGCTCGGTCGCGTTCCTAGCCGCGACCCGGCTCGACGGCATCGCCGCCGCCGTCGGTTATTATGGCGGCCGCGTCGCCGCGAGCGCCGACGAAAAGCCGAAAGTGCCGACGATCCTGCATTTCGGCGACAAGGACCAAGGCATCCCGATGAGCGATGTGGAGAAGATCAAGGCGGCGCGGCCCGACGTGCCGATCTATATCTATGCCGCCGGCCACGGCTTCGTCTGCGACGAGCGCCCGAGCTACGACGAGACCGCCGCCAAGGTCGCGCTCGGCCGTACCCTCGAACATTTCGGCAAATATGTAGGGTAAGACCCGTCCGCGCCGGAACCCGCGCGGCTCCGCCGATGGACGCGATCTTCGCGGCCGGCTTCCGCCGGCCCACGGTCCCCGATCGGCGCCGGGGTTAGGCCCGGGCGGCGAATTTGGCGCGCTCGCGACGATGTTGCGGAGAACTACGGGGCCGCTTAATGTCAAAATTCAGTTAGCGGAGCGTGCCCGTCCTCGCTGCTAACGGTTGGAAAAAATTCGGCGACGGACGGGGAAAAAACGGAACCGATAGGGAGAGACGTTATGACCGTAGAGCAGAAGAAATTCAGCCGCGTCACTCGGCGCGGCGTCTTGCAAGCCGGCGGCGCTATCGCGGCGTCGGCCGCGTTGCCGCGCCTTGCCTTCGCCGACGACATGCCCGCGATCGGCACCTGGCCGGCGGGTTCGGCGGGCGATTCTGTTTTCATCGGCATCACCGTGCCGCGCACGGGCACCTACGCCGCGTCGGGCGAGGACGAACTCAAGGGGATGATGCTCGCGGTCGATCACATCAATGGCGGCGACCCGCTGCTCCGCAAGATCTCGCCCAAGACAACGAAGGGCGTGCTCGGCAAGGAAGTGAAATACGTCGTCGCCGATTCCGCCGCCAAGCCCAACCAGGCGGTGGAGGCGCAGACGCGCTTCATCAACGAGAACAAGGTCGTGCTCATGACCGGCTCGACCTCGAGCGCGGTCGCGGTGGCGCTGAACCACTTCGCGCAGCGCGAACATGTGCTCTATTTCACCGCTATTTCCGGCTCCAACGACACGACGGGGAAGGACTGCGTGCGCTACGGCTTCCGCCAGAACTTCTACGCCCAAACGGCCGCCGCCGCGCTCGGCCCGGTGCTGCTCAAGGTCTACGGTAAAAACAAGAAGGCCGCCTATATGACGCCCGACTATACCTACGGCCACACCACTCAAAAGGCGATGGAGGATTTTCTCACCGCCAACGGTGGCTGGACCACGGTAACCAATCAGGTTTCGCCGCTGGGCGCTCCGGATTTCAGCTCCTATGTCCTCAACGTCGCCAATTCCGGCGCCGACGTTCTAATCAACGTCAATTGGGGCCATGACGCGGTGCTGTCGACGCAGCAGGCGAAGCAGTTCGGCGTGCTGTCGAAGATGAAACTGGTTTTCCCCTATCAAATCCCGTTTCTCGCCAAGGAGCTGGGACCGGACGTGACCGAAGGCGTCTATGTCGCGACGGATTTCTGGTGGACGCTCGAAGATCGGTTCCCGCTGGCCAAGATGTTCGTCGACTCGTTCCAGGCGAAATATGGCTACCGCCCGGAATGGGGCGCCGAGAATGCCTACATGTCGTTCGCCCTGTGGGCCGATGGCGTCGAGCGCGCCGGCACCTTCTATCCGCCGGCGGTGATCAAGGCGCTCGAGGCCGGCAATCACAACGACTCCGTGGTCGGCGATGTCTATTTCCGCGCCGCCGATCATCAGCTCGTGCGGCCCGTGGTCATCGTGCGCGGCAAGGCGCCCGGCGATATGAAGAACCCGGAGGATTTCTGGGAAGTCCTCGACGTCGTTCCCGGCGCGCCGTTGATGCAAGCGCCGGACGCCTTCGGTTGCCAGCTCGGCGATTACACCTGAGCCGACGCCGATGCCGCGAGGGCGAGCATGCTGACATGGCCGAATTTCTATTCGCAGCTCTTAAATGGTCTGGCGCTGGGATCGCTCCTGGCCCTGATCAGCGCGGGGCTGACGATCATTTACGGCACATTAGGCGTGCTCAACCTCGCGCACGGCGCCTTGTTCATGCTGGGCGGCTATGCCGGCTATGTCGCCTATGAGGAAACCGACTCCTTCCTGATCGCGGTTGTCGCCGGCGCCTTTTTCGTCATGGTGGTCGGGTTCGCGCTGGAGCGCGGCATCATCCGCTATTTCTATAACCGGCCGGCGGAAGATCAGATTCTGGTGACCTTCGGCATCGGCATCGTGATCGTCGAGCTGGTCCGGGCGGCTTTCGGCAATCTGTCGAAAACGGTGCCGCCGCCGGCCTGGGCGGCCGGCGTCACGCCCTTGGGCTTCATGATCTATCCGACCTATCGCATCGCGGTGCTGGGCATCGCCGCGGCGACGTTGGCGGCGCTTTACATCGTGCTGTACCGCACCCGGATCGGCATGGTGGTACGGGCCGGTATCGAAGACGCGCTCATGGTCAACATGCTGGGCATCAATGTTTATCGCGTCTTTCTCTTGGTCTTCGGCATCGGCGCCATGGCGGCCGGCTATGCCGGCATCATCAACGCGCCGGTGGTCTCGCTGACGCCCGACATGGGCGAAAACATCCTGGTCCAGACCTTCGTCGTCGTGGTCATCGGCGGTGTCGGTTCGTTTTCCGGCGCGGTGGTCGGCGGCCTGTTGGCGGGCGAGATTCTCAGCCTGACCTCGATGGTCGATCCGGCCTATTCCGAGGTGATGCTGTTCGTCATCATGACGACGGTGCTGGTGCTGCGTCCGCAAGGTCTCTTGGGCGTTCAGGGCCGCGAATGAGCGCCGGCTTTGTCGGCGCCCTGTCGCGGCGTTCCTGGCTGCCCGAAGCGATCGCCGTTATCGTCCTTGCCGTCGCGCCGTCGGTCGCGCCGCTGGTCAGCGTCGATTCGGATATCCTGGGCCGCATCCTGATCTGGGGTCTGTTTGGGTTCGGGTTCGATCTTTTGTTCGGCTTTACCGGTTTGTTGTCCTTCGGCCAGTCCGCCTTTTTCGGCGCCGGCGGATTCATCGCCGCCTACCTCCTGACCGCGAATCTGATCGGCAATGTCCTGGTGGCATTGGCGCTCGGCACCCTCGGCGCGGCGGCGGTCGGCGTGGTGGTCGGGCTGATCGCGCTGCGGCGCACGGGAATTTATTTCGCGATGATCACGGTCGCGATCGCCGAGACCTTTTTCTTTCTCGAAAACAATCCGCTCTCGGCCTGGACCGGCGGCGAAAACGGCCTGCCGGGGGTGCCCACCCCGAGTCTCGATCTCGGCTTCGTCGCCATCAAGATCGGCCTCGGTTGGTCGATGTACTGGTTCCTGGCGGCAATCTTCTTGATCGGCTTTTTTATCGCGCGCCGGATCGCGCGTTCGCCGGTCGGCCATATCCTCAGCGCGATCCGCGACAATCCATTGCGCGCCGCGGCGGTCGGCCACGCCATCCACGCCTACAAGCTCACCGCCTTCACCATCGCCGCCGCCTATGCCGGCCTGGCGGGCGGCCTGCTGGGCGTCCTGCAAGGCTATATGCCGCCCGAGGCCTTCACCTTCGACACCTCGGGCCAGTTGGTCATGCAGACCGTGATCGGCGGCACCGGCACGCTGATCGGTCCGACGATCGGCGCGGCGGTGTGGTTGTTCGGACACGACTTTCTGCAATATGGCCTCGGGCTGGGCGCGGCATGGCGGCTGGGGCTGGGCCTGATTTTCGTCCTGTTGGTGTGCTTGCTGCGCCGCGGCATCGTCGGCGGCATCGCCGACCTCGCGCGCCGTTTCGGCCGCGTGCCCGCCGCTCGCGTCGCGTTCGTCCGCACCGCCGCCGCCGCGTCGCTTCAGGCCAAGCGACGGGCGCGCCCGGAGACCGAGCCCGGTTTGCCGATCCTCGAAGCGCGCGGGTTGAGCAAACATTACGGGGGCCTGGCCGCGAACAGCGACGTCAATTTCGCCGTCGGCGTCGGCGAGCTGCGCGGCATCATTGGTCCGAACGGCGCCGGCAAGACCACCTTTTTCAAGATGCTGACCGGCGAGGTGACGCCGAGCCAAGGTCAGATTTTCTTTCGCGGCAGCGAGATCACGCGTAAGGGCGTCACCGAGGTCTGCCAGATCGGCCTGACCAAGAGCTATCAGATCAATCAGCTGTTCCCGAAGGCGAGCGTGCGCGAGAATCTGCTGATCCCGGCCTTGGCGGAATGTCGCGGCCGGTTCCGGCTCGATCTCTTGAAGAGCATCGATCGCGTGCCGGGACTTCAGGCCGATGTCGAGGAGACGCTGGCACTGCTGGATTTGACGGCGCGCGCCGACGTGCTCGTGGCCGATCTCGCCTATGGCGAAAAGCGCCGTCTCGAGATCGGGCTGGCGCTCGCCACCGCGCCGAGCGTGCTGCTGCTCGACGAGCCGCTGGCGGGCATGAGTCCGCAAGAGCGCGTGGAAACGATCCGGCTCTTGAGAAACATCCGCAAGGGCCGCACCTTGGTGCTGGTCGAGCATGACATGGACGCGGTGTTCGATCTCGCCGAGCGCATCACGGTCTTTCACGAGGGCCGCGTCTTGGCCGAGGGCACGCCGCGCGAGATTCAGGGCAACAGCTTCGTCCAAGAGGCTTATCTCGGCGGAGTGCATGCGGCATGAGCCTCTTGGAGGTCGAGGCCATCAACAGCTATTATGGCGATTCGCACATCCTGTTCGATGTCTCGCTCCATGTCGAACAGCATGAGGTCGTGGCGCTCCTGGGCCGCAACGGTGCCGGCAAGAGCACGACGCTCAAGAGCCTGATGGGCGTGGTCGCGCCGCGCTCGGGCGCGATCCGCTTCGAGGGCCAACGCATCGACGGCCAGCCGCCCTTCGCGGTGGCCCGGCGCGGCGTACAACTCGTGCCCGAGGAGCGCCGGATTTTCGGCAACCTCAGCGTCGCCGAGAATCTCGAATTGGCGATGTTGACCGCGCCCGATCACTGGCCGCTCGACCGCGTTTTCGCGACCTTCCCTCGTCTCGCCGAGCGCCGCAAGAGCCGGGGCACCGATTTGTCGGGCGGCGAGCAGCAGATGCTGGCGATCGCGCGGGCGCTGGCGCGCAATCCCAAGATCATTCTCCTGGACGAACCGTTCGAGGGCCTGGCGCCGATCGTGGTGCGCGATCTTCTCGCCGTATGCCGTAACCTCGCCGAGCAAGGCCAAACCATCGTGATCGTCGAACAGAACATCGCCGCGGCGCTGGCCATGGCCCGGCGCTGCTACATCCTCAACAACGGGCATATTGTCTATGACGGCGCGGTCGAGGCGCTCAAGGCGGCACCCGAGGTGATGACGCGGTATTTGGGAGTTTAGCCTACGCCGTCAGGGTTTCGACCGCCAACCCGTCGCGGTCGAAGCAGGCGGCCAGGAGCGGCCCGCCGAACCCGGCGCCGCCATCGAGCGACACCGCATAGGGTCCGCGCGTCAATCCGCCATGATGGCGGTCGAAGCCGCGCACGATGCGCTCGAAGCCGGGGATCGGCTCGGCGCGATCGAGGATGTCGGCGCCGCCCCACCACAACACGTCGCCTTGCAATTCCAAGGGTTTGCCCGGATCGAAGCCGGCATGGACGAACAACAGCTTGCCGTTATCGGTGGCGGCGGCGTGCTTGAGGCTGCCCAGAAGCGCGCGGTGGCCGGGCCGGGCGTCGATCGCGGCGCGCAAGGCCGCGGTCCAGCGCGTCATCGCCATCACCCCTTCGCGGGTGGCCGCTTCGGCCTGCCGCGCCTCGATGCCGTAGGAGGCGAGCGTCGCCGCCAAGCCATGCTCCAGCATCCAGGCCAGCACCGCGCGCGGATCGGCGGCGAACTGAATCTGCAACAGCTTGTGCCACATCTCTTCCTGCCAGCCGCGCAGTAACGCGATATCGCCGAGAAAATGGTTCGGCTGCGAGAGAAAGCCGCGGCGGACGGCGAGGAGCCGGTCGAGCGTGCCGCCGACATCGGGGCCGTAGCCGAGATAATTGCCGAGGAACACGAGCTTGTCGCCTGCTTCGAGGCGCTGGGCGATGCCGTCGAGAATGCGCCCGAGTTTTTCGGCCTCGCCGTGAATCGGCGCCACCGCCCAGACTCGCCGCCATTGGCGCAGCGTGGCGAACACGCCGCTATCGCAAGGCGGCGGTAGCGCCGCCGCGGCCGATCGATCCCGTTGCGGGGGCGCCGTTATGGCGCGGCCCTCAGGCGGCGCTCAACATCTGTTCGAGGCGCTTGGTGGCCGTGGTTTCGTCGATCTTCTCGACGGCGGCGAATTCGCGCACCAAGCGATCCATCGCGGCCTGGTAGATTTGCCGCTCGCTATAGGATTGCTCGGGCTGGCCGACATTGCGGAAGAGGTCGCGCACCACCTCGGCGATCGAAGCGGGATCGCCGGAATTGATCTTGGCCTCGTATTCCTGGGCGCGCCGGCTCCACATCGTGCGCTTGACGCGCGAGCGGCCCTTCAAGCGGGTCAAGGCGGCGTCCATTTCCTTGCGCGTCGAAAGCCGGCGCAGGCCCGATAATTTGGCCTTGCCCAGCGGCACGCGCAGCGTCATGCGGTCCTTGTCGAAAAGCACCACGAATAGGCTCAAACGATGGCCGGCGATCTCCTGGGTCTCGATGCCGACGATCTTGCCGACACCGTGGGTGGGATAGACAACCAGGTCGCCCTTTGAAAAATCACGCTTTTCCGCCATATCACCTCGCTTGCCCGGGGCGCCATCGCGGACGAGCACCTTCTGTCCTAACCCACTCATCCGTAAGGGAGTTTCGCGAGTTCGGGTGCGCATGCCCGGACACCTTTCACCGGGAGGGCGCGGATGACCCGCGCGACATTCGTATGTAACACAATTTCGCGGGAAATTCCAGGCCGCAGCCATGCGCCGGAAGCGCATCCGCCCGCCAAACTATTGAAAATTAACGCTTTGGCGGGTTCGGATCGAAATATTTCTCGAATTTATCGGGTATGTCCTTCCAGGCGTCCGCGTCCGCCGGCGCCTGGCCCTTGCGGGTGATATTGGGCCAGGCGGCGGCATATTGCCGGTTCATCTCGACCCATTTTTCCGCCGTCGGCTCGCTGTCCGGGACGATCGCCTCGACCGGGCATTCCGGCTCGCACACCCCGCAATCGATGCATTCGTCGGGGTGGATGACGAGCATATTCTCGCCTTCATAGAAGCAGTCGACCGGGCAAACCTCGACGCAGTCCATGTATTTGCACTTAATGCAGGCGTCGTTGACGATGTAAGTCATGGCGTCGGAAATTCCGTTGCTTCTGAGCTGCCCCGAGTTAGCTAGCATGCGTTTTCGCACCGTTCAACCCTAGGGCTTTTGTGGCTTTGCGGCGCTTTTGCCGCGGGATGACGACGGTTAGACTCGCCGTTCTCTCCTGGAAGTCGAACCGCCAGAGACCGCCCAGAGACCGCCATGCCCGCGCGCCGCCGCATCATCGTGTTGCATTTCGTCGGCCAGATGCCGCTGGCCGGCATCGCCTGGCAGGCGATGCAATATGTCCTGGGCCTCGAGCGGCTCGGCTATGAAGCCTGGTATATCGAGGATCACGGCGCCAATCCCTACGACCCGCGCATCGACAGCGTCACCATGGATTGCGCCTACAACGTCGCCTATGTGCGCCGGATGATGGAGCGTTACGGGCTGGGCGAGCGCTGGGCCTATTGGGATGCGATCAACGATGTCTATCACGGCCTGTCGCGCGAGACGGTGCGCGCGCTTTACCGCGACAGCGACGCGCTGATCAATCTTTGCGGCGCGGTGAAGTTGCGCGACGAGCATATGGCCTGCCCGGTGCGCATCATGGTCGATAGCGACCCGGTCTATGAGCAGATCAAATACGCCAAGGCCGATCCGGCGGCGCGCGCCTATCTCCATGCCCACACGCATT
>JAATGI010000323.1 GCA_015654725.1 Rhodospirillales bacterium | reverse complement strand
GGAAGGCGGCATGATGTCGAGCACGGCGGAGGGCACAAGCGGGGGCGCGGTGCCGGACGTCAATCCGCTGTCGCCCGAGTTCATCCGCGACCCCTACCCGTTCTATCGCCGCCTGCGTGAGACCGAGCCGCTGTTGCGCTCGCCCTTCGGCTACCGGGTGGCGAGCCGCAACACCGATATCGGTTTCATTCTCCGCGACCGCCGCTTCGGCAAGGATTTCGTCGCGCGGATGGAAGCACGCTACGGCGCGGCGGCGATGCAAGAGCCGGTCTTGCGCGCCTTGGGCCTGTGGATGCTGAACCAGGACCCGCCCGACCACACGCGGCTGCGCGGCCTCGTCGTCAAGGCCTTCACCGCGCGCCGGATCGAGGACATGCGCCCGCGCATCCAGGCGATCGTCGATGCCGCGATCGACCGGGTCGCGGCGCAAGGCCATATGGATTTGGTCGCCGATCTCGCCTTCCGCCTGCCGATCGTGGTGATTTGCGACATGCTCGGCATTCCGGCGGAGCATCACGAAACCTTCTTCAGCCGCGCCCGCGGCACCAGCCGCATCCTCGAACCGGTGCCGTTGTCGCGCGCCGAGCTCGATGCCGCCAACGCGCAGAACCGCGACGGCGTGGAGTATTTCCATACCCTGTTCGAGTTGCGCCGCCGCGAGCCCGGCGACGATCTGACGACGCAATTAGTTCAGGCCGAGGACGAGGGCGGCAAACTCTCGGAAGAGGAACTAACCGCCAATATCTTCCTGTTGTTCGGCGCGGGGCACGAAACCACGGTGAACCTCATCGGCAACGGCCTGTTGGCGCTGCATCGCCATCCCGACCAGTTGACGCTCTTGCGCGACAACCCGTCGCTCACCGCCAACGCGATCGAGGAATTTTTGCGCTACGATTCCTCGGTGCAGCTCACCAGCCGCGTGGCGCTCGAAGACGTGCCGGTCGGCGCCGCCACCGTGGCCAAGGGCGAAGCGGTGGTCTGTTTGCTCGGCGCCGCCAATCGCGATCCCGACGCCTATCCCGAGCCTGACCGGCTCGACATCGCCCGGCCCAAGATCAATCCGCTCTCGTTCGGCGGCGGCATTCAGCATTGCCTCGGCGCGCAGCTCGCGCGCATCGAGGCCGAGATCGCGATCGAAACCACGATGCGCCGCCTGCCCGGCCTCACGCTCGACGATCCCGAGCATCCGGAATGGCGCGAAAGCTTCGCGCTGCGCGGCTTGAAGCGCCTGCCGGCGCGCTGGTAGCGCTTACGCCTCGTCGCCGCTCCAAGTCGGGTCGCGCCAGCCGGTCTCGTCGTAATCCGCCATGCACTGCTCGACCAGCGCCTTCATTTCCTTCAGGGCGCCGCCGCGCGTCGCCGACATATAAGTCTGCAACCGCACATCTTCCCAGCTTCCGGCGTAATTGCGCTCGTAAAGCTCGTGGCGGCCGGCGAATTCGGTGCCGGTCGCGTCCCACAGAAGTTTCATCACCTTGATACGCTCGCGATGGCCGATGCCGTGGCTACCGCGGACATATTGCGCCAGGTAAGGCTCGATCTCGGGATTGAAGAAATCCTTGGCCGAGGACGGCAGATAGATCAGCGCCGAGGTGATGGTGCGCTCGACGATGTCGCGAATGCGCGGATAGGCGTCGGGGGCGAACACGCGATAGGCGAAGGCCGCCTTCGATTCCGGCAGCACCGCGTCGCCCGCGCCCCCGGGCCAGGGTTCGGGGTTGTGGCACATCGCGTCCGACAAGGCCCAGAACAGGTTGCGATAGGCGATGGCCTCGCCCAGCAGCGACTGGTTCAGCCGCGATTCGTCGCCGCCGGTGCAGCGCAGCGCCTTGGCGATCAGGCCGCAGAAAAAATCGAGCTTCACGGCGAAGCGCGTGCAGCCTTGCAGCAGATAGCCGTTCTGAAAGCCCGAGCGCGGGTGGAACGACAAGACGCGCTCCGGATCGCGATAGATGATCACGTCCTCCCAGGGCACGAACACCTTGTCGAGAACGAAAATCGCGTCGTTCTCGTCGAAGCGCGAGGACAGCGGATAATCGAAGGGCGAGCCGGTGAGCTTGGCCGCGCGTTCGTAGCTCGTGCGGCAGAATAATTTCAGGCCGGGCGCGTCGATCGGCACCAGGAACATCAGCGACATCGAAAGGTCTTCGGTCGCGGTCTTGGAGCTTTGGCCCATGAAATTGTAATGCGTCATCGCCGCCGAGGTCGCCACCACCTTGGCGCCCGAGACGATGATCCCGCCATCCACCTCGCGCTCGACCGAAACGAACACGTCCTTGACGCTTTCCGCCGGCAGATGCCGGTCGATCGGCGGATTGACCAGGGCGTGATTCATGAAGGGCACGGTTTCCTGCGCGCGCTTGTACCAGGCCCGCGCGTTCTCGGCGTAAGGCCCGTAATAGTCGGCGTTGGCGCCGAGCGTGTTGGTGAAGGCGGCCTTGTAGTCGGGCGTGCGGCCCATCCAGCCATAGGTCAGGCGCGACCACGCTGCGATGGCGTCGCGGCTCGCGATCCTCTCTTCGCGTGAGCGCTGATAGCGGAAATAGCGGAACGTGTAACCGCCCGAGCCGGTGTCGGTCGGCACGGG
>JAATGI010000230.1 GCA_015654725.1 Rhodospirillales bacterium | reverse complement strand
GCAGGATCGCCGCGCGATCGAGCCGGCGCCGCGCCACTCCGATCAGGAACGCGCCGCCGGCACCCATCGCCGCCGCCTCGGTCGGGATGAATAAGCCGCCATAGAGCCCGCCGATCACGAACGCGAACAGCAGCAGCGAGGCCCATACATCCTTGAGGCCGAGGAAGCGTTCGCGCCAGGTGCTGCGCTGGCCGCGTGGCAGATAATGCGGCGCGACCAGACCGATGATGCCGATGGTGAGCATGTACATCGTCGCAGCGAGCAAGCCCGGGATGATGCCGGCGATGAACAGCTTGCCGATATCCTGCTCGGTGATGATGCCGTAGACGGTGAGCACGGTCGAAGGCGGCAGGATCACGCCCAGCGTGCCGCCGGCCGCGATCACGCCGGTGGCGAAGGATTGCGGATAGCCGTAACGCCGCATCTCGGGATAGGCGATGGTCGAGAAGGTCGCGGCGGTCGCCACCGACGAGCCCGACACCGCCGCGAAGCCGCCACAGGCGGCAATCGTGGCGAGGCCCAAGCCGCCGCGGAAATGGCCGACAAAGGAATTGGCCGAACGGAACAGCTCGCGGCTCATGCCCGAATTCGCCGCGAACTGGCCCATCAGCAGGAACATCGGGATGATGCCGAAGGTGTAGTCGGTCACCGTCCGCATCGTGGTCTGGCCGACCATCTTCAAGGCGGGCTCGCCGCCGACGAGATAGCCGAATCCCGTGACGCCCACCAACCCCATCGCCATGCCGACCGGCACGCGCAACAGCATTAGGATGAATAGCGCGACAAAGCCGACGATCGCGACGACATCCGTGCTCATTCGACCGCCTGCTTGCGGAAATTGGTCAGCGTTTCCGGGCTGAAAATCAGGCGATAGGTCCGGATCGCGATCAGCAGCACCGCCGATACGTCGCCGAGCCAAGCGACGGCGAAAAACGGCCAGGTCGGCAGATGCAAATCGAAGGTCTCGACGTTATCCAAATAGGTGACACGCACCTTGTCGAATAAGGTCGCCGTCTGCACCGCCACCACGAACAGCAGCACCAGCGTGGCGAACACGTCGATGACGCGCTTCCAGCGCGGGCTCGCGATCGACCAGATCAGATCGACGGTGATATGGGTGCCGCGATAAGAGGTCGCGGCGATGCCCCAGAAGATCAGAATCCCCAGGAGCAGCCGGCCGAAATCGAAACTGTCCGGGATTTGCCAGGCGAAGAAATAGCGCAGCAGCACCGACACGAAGGTGTCGACCGTGACGATGCCGACGAAGATCGCGGCGAGCCACTCGATCGCTTGGATGAAGCGGTCGCCGCGCCGTCGCGTATAACCCGTGTCGCTTCGGCTCAATAGGCGGCGCCGTATTGCTTCAGGCTGGCTTCGAACTCGGCGAAGATCGCGTCGGGATCGCCGCCGGCCTTACGCACATCGGCCGCCCATTGCTGTTTGATCGGCTCCGCCGCCTGGCGCCACAACGCGACTTGCTCGGGAGTCGGTTCGACGAAGACGTGGCCCGGTTCCGCCTGCATCTTGGCGCGGCCGGCATGTTCGAAATCCGCCCAGGGCGAAGCGAGCTTCTCCGCCCATTCGGTGGTGCAATGATCGTCGATCACTTTTTTCTGTGCGGGCGACAACGAATCGTATTTCGCCTTGTTCATCACATCCACGAACGGAGTGACGTAAAATGGCATGTCGAGATGGTATTTCACCACCTTGTCGATGCCGAACAGGAACATCGAGCCCCAGGGGAAGGTGATCGCGTCTGCGACGCCGCGCGCGATCACGTCGCGCGCCTCGGGCGCCGAGGCCTGGACGTTGGTGCCGCCCAGATCGGTGACGAAGGTCGCGATGGTGCCGCCGGCCGGCCGGACCTTGAGGCCCTTGATGTCGGCGGGAACCGTGATCTGCACCGTGGAATGGAAGGTGCCGGGATCATGGAAATGAGCCGAGCAGAAATGCACGTCCTTCATTTCCGTGGGCGCGTATTTGCGATACCAGGCGTCGAGCGCCGCCGTGCCGCCCTTGGCGTTCGCGACCAGGAACGGCACCGAGCCGAGCGCGATGATCGGGAACCGGCCGGGTTGATAGCCGGGGCTGACATCGGTGATATCGGCGATGCCGTCGCGCGCCATGTCGTAGTGATCGAACGCCTTGCCGAGTTGTTGCGCCGGATAGATCGTGATCGTGATGCTGCCGTGAGAGTCCTCGTTGATCGATTTCGCCCAGGCCTCGAACGCCGGTTGCAGCGGATGGGACGGCGGGACCCAATGCGACAGTTTGAGATTGACCGGCGCGTCCTGCGCCAACGCCGCGCCGCCCGCGAGCGCGAACCCGATCGCCACCACGGCGAAAAGGGCGAGCGTTTTTTTCATGGTTTTCTCCCCCATACGACTGCCGAACGGTATCGCGTATCACAGTAACGGGGCGCTGACAGCCGCGCAACGCTTAGCGCCCCGGCGGCATGGTCTCCGCCCACAGCTTGTAATCGGCGCCGAGAACGATGACGTGTTGGGCATCAACCGCCTGAAACGAGGCGTTGCCGGCGGCAACCAGGAGGGCGTGATCGACCAGCACCGCCTGGTCGCGATTGCCGAGCTGCCGCCACAGTCTGCCGTCCTGCCCCAGAATGTAGGCAAGATGCATGTCAACGGCCTGGAAGGCGGCGACCGAGCGGTCGACCTGTTCGGCAGGGGCCTTGCCTTCCTGGCGCCACAGCGACGCGTCGGCAGCGAGGACGTATACGGTGTCGCCACCGGGCACGAACTGAAACGCGGTGACCTGCCGTGCCACCAGGGCGCGGTTGCGGGCGTCGCTCAGCTCGCGCCACAATTTTCCGTCATTGCCCAGCACATAGACAATGCTCGCTTCCAACGCCTGGAACGCCTTGACTTGGCTGTCGACCAGAACGCGGTCGGCATTGCTCCGCTCCCGCCACAACCGACCATCGCGGCCCTGCACATAGACGAGATCAGGACCGGCCGGCTCGAACTCGGCGACATCGTGCTCGACCGCCGCTCGGCCGGTGCCGTCGCCGGCCTCGCGCCATAGCGCGCCGGCGTTATCGAGTATCAGCAGACGGCCAGCATCGACCATGCGGATCGTGGCGGCATGGCGATCGACCAGCGCTGTTTTCTTGGTCTCGGCGTCCCAGCGCCACACATTGCCGTCCTTGTCGACCGCGTAGAACAATTTGCCGTCCAGCGTCTCGAACCGCCGCACGCCGTCGGCGAGCGCGCGGCGGCTGTCGCGGCCGAAACCCTTGGGCGGTATCGCGTTAGGCCGGTCAGGCGGCGCGGCGACGCCGTGCCCAATACTATTGTCGCGCTCGATCTCGCCCAGCGGATCGTGCGTGGTCAGACAGCGGCGAAACGCGGCGATGCCGCCCGGGTCGGTCAGGTCGCCGCTGAGCTGGGCGCAGAGCAGGCGCAATTGCTTCATCCGGGCATCGTCCTGTGCGCCGGCGGGCGCCACGGCGAGCGCCGCGACCATCAGCAGGAACAGAATTCGCGATACCGCGCGCGGCATGCCGATTCCTCCCTTAGCGCAGGATGCCGGCGACATGATCGGCGATCGCGAGCGAGGCGGTCAGGCCGGGCGATTCGATGCCGTAGAGATTGACTAGGCCGGGGATGCCGTGCGCCGCCTGCCCTTGTACGACGAAATCGGCGGCTGGCTCGGTCGGGCCGCTGATCTTGGGGCGGATGCCGGCATAGCCGGGCTGCAACGCGCCATCCTTCAGGCCCGGCCAATAGCTTCGGATCGCGGCGTAGAATTTGTCGCCGCGCCGCGGATCGACGGTGTAATCGACCCCATCGATCCATTCCGTGTCCGGTCCGAATTTCGCCTGCCCCGCCAAGTCGAGCGTCAGATGCACGCCCAACCCGGCATGCTCGGGAACGGGATAGACCAGGCGCCGGAATGGCGAGCGGCCGGAGAAGGTGAAATAGACGCCGCGGCAGAAATAATCCTTGGGAATGGTCGCCGGCGGAATCCCCGCGATCGTCCGGGCGAGCGACGGCGCGTACAGCCCGGCGGAATTAATGAGGCCGCGGCATTCGAGCGCCATCGCCTCGTCGCCGCCGACATCGAGAATAAAGCCGTGTTCCGTAACGCGCCCGCCCATGACCGGCGCGCGGAAGGCAAGCGACGCGCCCGCCGCTTCGGCATCGCCGAGATACGCCAACATCAGGGCATGAGAGTCGATAATCCCGGTCGAAGGCGAATGAAACGCGCGCAGGCAGCGCAGTTCAGGCTCCATCGCGCGCGCCTCGCGTTCCTCGACCCATTCGAGATCATCAACGCCGTTACCCTCGGCCTTACGCCAGATGGTTTCGAGCGCCGCGAGTTCACGCTCGTCACAGGCGACGGTGAGCTTGCCGAGGCGCTTATGCGGCACGCCATGCTCGGCGCAATATTGGTACAGCAGGTCGCGACCCCCGACGCAGAACCGCGCCTTGAGGCTGCCGTTCGGATAATGCAGCCCGGCATGGATCACTTCGCTGTTGCGCGACGAGGTCTCGGTGCCGATCTGGCGCGCCGATTCGAGAATCAGGACATCATGCCCGGCGCGCACCAGCGCCCGCGCCACGGCAAGCCCGACCACGCCGGCCCCGATCACCACGCATTCCACGGATTCGGTCATGCCTGCATTCTAACGAAAGCCCCCACCCTGCAATCCGCTTCGCGAATTGCTTTCCCTCCCCCGCATGCGGGGGAGGGTTGGGAGGGGGCCGCAACGGCTAAACCGGAACTCATTTCCGTAATCGCCCTTCATCTGTTGACGCAAACTACCGGCGCCGACACTCTGCCGCGCCATGTCCGCGCCCGTCATCGCCGAATCGCAGCCGCTCGGTTTTCGTCACGCGATCTATCCCTTCGCGCTGCTGATTCTCGCCAATTTCTTCTGGGCCAGCAATTGGGTGATCGGCCGCGGCATCCACGAAACCTTTCCGCCGGTGGCGCTCAGCTTCTGGCGCTGGGTCGTCGCGGGCGTCGTCTTGGCGCCGTTCGCGATCCTGCGCTTGCGGGGCCAGTGGCACATATTGTGGCGGAATCGCGCGCTGTTGGCCGTGTTGGGCGCGTGCGGAATCGCTTGGCCGCAATGCATCACCTATATCGGCCTCAATTACACCACCGCCGTCAACGGCTCGCTGCTGACCGCGGGCAATCCGTTCATGATGGTGCTGATGGCGTGGCTGATCGACCGGCACACGGCGACGCCGCGCCAATTCCTCGGCATGGTCCTGTCCTTCATCGGCGTGTTCGTGATCGTGCTGCACGGCGAATTGGCGCGGTTATGGAGTTTTCATTTCAACCCCGGCGATCTCCTGATCCTGCTGTCGATTCCGATCTGGTGCCTCTATTCGGTGCTGCTGCGGCGGCGCCCGCGCGAGATCGACGGCATGTCGTTTCTGTTCGTGCTCATCCCGATCGGTCTCGCCTCGCTGTCGCCCGCTTATGTCTATGAAGCGGCGTTCGTCCGCGACCCGGTGTGGGACTGGCAAACGATCGCCTTGGTGATTTATATCGGGCTGTCGGCCTCGATCGGCTCCTACAGCCTGTGGAATCGCGGCGTCGAGCTGGTCGGCGCCAGTCGCGCCGCATTCACCAACGCGTTCCAGCCCGTATTCGCGGCCTGCCTCGCCATCGCGCTGCTGGGCGAGGAGTTCCATCTTTATCACGCGATCGGCTTCGCGGTGATCGTCGCCGGCTGGTATCTGACCAGCGGCCTGCGCCTGCGCGTTTCCAGCCCGGCATGACCGCGACCCCGATCGACGACACCCGCCTGAACTGGCGCCAGGCGCTCTATCCTTACGCGCTGCTGATCGCGGCCAATTTCTTCTGGGCCAGCAATTGGATCGTCGGGCGCGGCCTGCACGAGGCTTTCCCGCCGGTGGCGCTGAGCTTCTGGCGCTGGAGCATCGCCGCCATGGTGCTGGCGCCGGTGGCGCTGCCGCGGCTCCGGGGCAAATGGCACCTTGTCCGCAGCCATTGGTGGCTGTTCCTGATCCTGGGCGGCACCGGGGTCGCCACGTTTCAAAGCATCATCTACATCGCGCTCAACTACACCACCGCGATCAACGCCACGATCCTCAACGCCGGAAGCCCCTTGGTGATGGTGTTGATGGTATGGGCGATCGAGGGCCAGGCGGCGACGCGGCGACAATGGCTCGGCATGGCGCTCACCTTCGTCGGCGTCCTGCTGATCGTGTCGCGCGGCGAGTGGCGGAATCTGCTCGCGCTGCATTTCAATCCCGGCGATCTCGTGGTCTTCGTCTCGGTCCCGATCTGGTGCCTATATTCGATCCTGTTGCGGCACCGGCCGCGCCCGATGGACGGCATGGCGTTTCTCTTCGTCCTCACGCTGGTTGGTCTCGCCGTGCTATCGCCCGCCTACGTCTATGAGACGATCTATGTCCGGACACCGGTCTGGAGTTGGGGCATCGCGGGGATCGTGATCTACATCGCGCTGACGGCGTCGGTATTGGGATACATCTTTTGGAACCGGGGCGTGGCGCTGATCGGCCCCAACCGCGCCGGCTTCACCTCGCCGTTTCAGCCGGCCTTCACCGCGCTCCTCGCCGTGATCGTGCTTGGCGAGGAATTTCACCTCTATCACGCCATCGGCTTCGCTATCGTGCTGGCGGGATGGCTGCTGACGACGGGGTTGCGCCGCGGAACCTAGTTGGTCGTACGCGCCGCCATCACCAGCACCGGATCGGCGCGGTAGAGGTCTGGAAACAGCCGCTTGAGATTCTCGACCTTGGGCAGATCGTTGAACACGATATAGGGATAGTCCGGATGCAGGGTCAGGAAATCCTGGTGATAGTCCTCGGCCGGATAAAAATTCTTGCCGGGCTCCACCGTGGTGACGATGGCGGCGTCGAAGGTTTTGGCCTGGTCGAGCTGCGCGATATAGGCCTTCGCGATCCGCGCCTGCTCGTCATTCGTCGGGAAGATCGTCGAGCGATATTGCGTGCCGTAATCCGGCCCCTGGTAGTTGAGTTCGGTCGGATTGTGCGCGACCGAGAAATAGATTTGCAGAATGCGGCCATAGCTGATCTGCCGCGGATCGAAGGTGATCTTGACGGACTCGGCATGGCCGGTCGTTCCCGAGCCCACCACCTCATAGACCGCATGTTCCTTGTCGCCGCCGGTATAGCCGGAAACCGCGCCGGTCACGCCTTTCACATGCTGAAACACCCCCTGCACGCCCCAGAAACAGCCGCCCGCCAACACCGCTATCTCTGACGTGGAGCCGGGTTGCGCGGATTCGTCCAGCGCCGGTGCCGGCACGTCATGCGCCGCCTCGGCGGCGATCGCGTGCGATGAAGCGGCGCCTAGCATGGCGAACGCCGCCGCCACGATCAAACTCATCCGTCTTGCATTCATGTGGTTCTCCCGCGCCTTTGGCCGATTATGGTGGAATTCACGCGCTCCGATCCCGTCACATTTCCGTGTGCCGCCATGCTAAAATCCTGGCAAAAGGCCCCATGACCGCGCCGCCGAAAGCCTTTGTCTCCTGGAGCTCCGGCAAGGACAGTGCCTTCGCCTTGTTCGAGGCGCGGCGCGCGGGCTTAGCCGAGATCGTCGGCGTGTTGACTATGATCAACGAAGTTCATGACCGTGTCGCCATGCATGGCGTGCGCAATGCCTTACTCGACCGCCAGGCGGCCGCACTCGGCTTGCCCTGTATCAAGGTACCGCTGCCTTACCCCTGCCCCAACGAGGTCTATGAGGCGCGCATGGCGCAAGCGGTCGCGCGCATCAAGGCCGAAGGCGTGCGCCACATGGTGTTCGGCGATCTCTTCCTCGAAGACATTCGCGCCTATCGCGAGGAAAAGCTGGGCGCCGCCGGCATGCACGGTATTTTCCCGCTATGGCGGCGCGACACGCGCGCCCTCGCGCAAGATATGATCGCGAGCGGGCTGGTCGCGCATCTCGTCTGCGTCGATCCGAAGCAGCTCGATCGCGGCTTCGCCGGGCGGCGCTTCGACCGCGATCTGCTTGCGGCCCTTCCCGACACCGTCGATCCGTGCGGTGAGAATGGCGAGTTTCACACCGTCGTTTCGGCGGGCCCGATGTTCGCGGCGCCAATCCCCGTTACCGTTGGCGAGATCGTCGAACGCGACGGCTTCGTGTTCGCCGACGTAATTCCGAAATGAAGGGTATGGTTCCATTGTAGCGAGCCGTTCCTCCGCGTCATTCCCGCAAAACGAGGTTGGTTAAATCGGCTCTTGCTGAGGATACGTGCGATGAAATGCCTAATGGCAGCGCTATTCTGTATCGCCGCCGCGGCCGCCTCGGCGCATGAGGTCGATCTCACCCATCTGCCGCTCGGCGACGGGAAAATATCGACCGAGCCGAAAAAGGGGTAGTGTCTCAGTTTGAAATTCGGCGCCCTTGACGCGGCGTGGTCTAGGGCGCGCGGATTTGACCCCGATTGAGGTACTAACACACTGATTTCATTTGAAGATTTGGCGCGCGGATTTTGCCACCGGGCTAGCGCCGCGCCCTTGGAATATTGCGATCTTCCTCGGGCTGGCGTTTCTCATCGGGTGTGTTGTCGGGGCGTTTGTGTTGCGCCGAGAGCGCCGCCGAATTTCAAACTGACGCACTACCGAAAAAGGGCTGGATTTGGGCTTGCCGCGTCGATCCGAACACGGGCGGCGCATTTCGCGACGGGCCTTGGATCAAGCCCGACGGCACCTACGATTTCACCACCAAGCCAACGGTGTCGGGCGATGTGCACTGGCCGAGCCACTACGTCATCAGCCGGCGCGGCGATCACCGCCTCTTCACCACCAACGATTTTCCCAACCACGGCACCGGCCTTTTCCCGATCCCGCCAACCGACGAAGGCTACCGATACGACCGTAATCCCAATCACATCGCCGAGCAAAACATCACCATCGATCTGCCGGCCACTCCGATGCCCGCGCCGGCGCCGTCCTGCGCGCCCGGGGCGGTCGGCATCTTGATTACCGGCGCGGTACTATTCAACGCGCTCGACGCGCCGGGCCGCGACGCGGTCGCGCACGAGGTGCAGGACAAATGCCAAGGCCATCCGCAGGTCAACGGCGTTTATCACTATCACAGCATCACCACCTGCCTCGACGACAAGCGCGAGGCCGACGGCTCCTCGGCGTTGGTGGGCTATGCGCTCGACGGCTTCGGCATTTACGGCCGCTATGGCGAGGGCGGCAAGCTTATGACCAGCGCAGATCTCGACGACTGCCACGGCCGTGTTTCCACGGTCATGTGGGACGGCAAGCCGATCGAGATGTATCACTATGTCGCGACCTGGGATTTCCCCTACACGATCGGCTGCATGCGCGGCACCTACAAGATCGAAGACGTGTTCAAGATCGCGGGCCCGCCGCCGCGTGGCGGGCCGCCGCCAAAAAATTAGTGCGATTAAAGCCGATGCCGCTTGCGCAGCGCCTGCTCGTCCTGCGGCGCCAGATGGAGCTGGCCGAGCGACCATCCGACATAAGTAACGACGTCGCTGAAATGTTCTTCGTAATCGTCCTGGAGGAGTGCCATCAAGGCTTCGTGGCTGTCGCTGTCGGCCAGATCGCCGGCGAGATCGTCGGCGACCATGCAGAGCGCCAGATATTCGCCGTCCTTGCGGCTTTTGTCGCGCTCGATCCGGATGGTATCGGCGTTATGCGCGATGAGATCGACCAACAAATTCTTATGCTCATCGAGCGACTTCGGGGAAGCGGAAGGGTTCATGGCGCGGTACCTCTTCTGAGCGCGACAAGGGATTTGTCCGTGGCTCGATTCAAAGCCGCAATTTGATAAAATTTGATTAAAAGGCGGCGCGATCAGGTGTCGCGCTTGCCATATCCGCCGCCGCCCGGCGTTTCGATGACGAACGCATCGCCGGGGCCAACCGCGATGGTATGGGTCGAGCCGAATTCGTCGCGGGTACCGTCGGCGCGCTCAAGCCAATTGCGCCCCAGCGCGCTCGGCGCGCCACCCTCAAGGCCGAAGGGCGGCACGCCGCGCCGGTCGGCCAGGATCGAGGCCTCCATCGCCTGGCGGAACTTGATCCGGCGCACGACACCATCGCCACCGCGATGCGCGCCCTTCCCGCCCGAGCCGCGCCGGATCGAGAACTCCTCGACCAGAACCGGAAAGCGGAATTCGAGCACCTCGGGATCGGTCAGGCGCGAATTGGTCATGTGGGTGTGGACCGCGTCGGCGCCGTCGTAATCCGGCCCCGCGCCCGCGCCGCCGCAAATCGTCTCGTAGTATTGATGGCGATCGTTGCCGAAGGTGAAATTGTTCATCGTGCCTTGCGCCGCCGCCTGCACGCCGAGCGCGCCATAAAGCGCATCGACGATGCACTGCGAGGTCTCGACATTGCCCGCCACCACCGCGGCCGGATAACCCGGGCGCAACATCGAGTCTTCGGGAATGACGATATCGAGAGGCCGGAGGCAGCCAGCATTCATCGGAATCGCGTCATCGACCAGGGTGCGGAAGACATAGAGCACCGCCGCCTTGCAGACCGAAGCCGGCGCGTTGAAATTCGACGGCAGCTGCGCGCTGGTGCCGGTGAAGTCGATGGTGGCGCGGCGCGCGGCACGGTCAATCGCGATGCGGACCTTGACCACGGCGCCGTTATCCATCGCGTAGGAGAATTCGCCGTCCTTGAGCGCCTCGAGCGCGCGCTTCACCGCTTCCTCGGCATTGTCCTGGACGTGGCGCATATAGGCCTCGACCGTGGCGAGGCCGTAATGCCGCGCCAGACGGCGCAGTTCCTCGGCGCCCTTGGCGCAAGCGGCGATCTGGGCCTTGAGGTCGCCCAGATTCTGGGTGGGATTGCGCGCGGGATAAAGCCCCGAGCGCAACAATGCCAGCGTTTCCGCCTCGCGCAGCCGGCCCCGCTCGACGAGATAAAAGTCGTCGATCAACACGCCTTCTTACTCGACGTTGCGGCTCATCGGCGGCATCGAGCCCGGCGTGACGCCGCCGATATCGGCCTGATGCCCGCGCGCGCCGACAAAGAACAGACATTCGCCGCCGCGCTCGTCGAACACCGGCATGATGACGGTAACGTCGGGAAGATGCGTGCCTCCGTTATAAGGCGCGTTCAGCATGAAGACGTCGCCCGGCTTCATCGTGGCACCGCGCGAGCGGATGATGGTCTCGACGCTCTCGCCCATCGAGCCCAAATGCACCGGCATATGCGGCGCGTTGGCGATCAGCGCGCCAGCGCGGTCGAACAGCGCACAGGAAAAATCGAGCCGCTCCTTGATATTGACCGAATAGGCCGTGCTCTGCAGCGCCACGCCCATCTGCTCGGCGATCGCCATGAACAGATTGTTGAAAATCTCGAGCATCACCGGGTCGCCTTCGGTGCCAACGGCGATGCGGCGCGGCAACGGCTCGGCGCGTTCGAGAATGAGATTGCGGTACGGATCGATCCGCCCGCGCCAACCCGGCTCGATCACGCTGGTCGCGGTCGCCTCGCGCAGGATCGCGGGGCCGGCGATCTCGGCACCGGGCGCGAGCGCGTCGCGATCGTAAAGCGGTGCCTCGTGCCATAGGCCGCCGGAAAAGATTTTCACGATCGCAAGAGGCGCATCAGATATTTTTCCTCCGCCGCAGAGGGGCAGAGAGGAATTTTGGACTTGGTCGCCTCCGCCAATCGCCTCGACCGAGACCGCTTCGACCACGAGGCGCTTGTCCTCGGCGACGAAGCCATAGCGCCGGCGATGCGCTTCGGCGAAGGCCGCCGCGATCTCGGCGACGGCGCCATGCGCCACCATCAACGGCGAATCGGTGCCCTCATATTTGACCAGCAGCATGCGGCGCAGCGCGATGTCCGACGCGGCGATGCCTTGGGCCGCGAGCTCCCCGCTCGCCGCTGTCGCGAGCCGATCCAATTCCACGGCGAGCACTGGCGCGAATTGATCCTCGAGCGGGGCCTCGACAGTTTGCTCCTTGAGCGCGCGTTGCTCGGCGAGGCCGATGCCGTAAGCCGAGAGCACACCCGCGAGCGGATGGATCATCACGCGCGTCATGCCGAGCGCGTCGGCGACGAGGCAGGCATGCTGCCCGCCCGCGCCGCCGAAGCAATTGAGCGTATAGCCGGTGACGTCGTGGCCGCGCTGAATCGAAATCTGCTTGATCGCGTTCGCCATGTTCTCGACCGCGATGGCGACGAAGCCTTCGGCCAATGTTTCGGGCGCGAGTCGCCGCCCGGCGCGCGCGACCTCGACGGTGAGGCCCGCGAATTTTTCCGCCACGATCGCGGCGTCGAGCGGCGCGTCGCCCGCGGGTCCGAAGACATAGGGAAAGAAAGCGGGCTGAATCTTGCCCAGCAGAATATTGGCGTCGGTGACGGTAAGCGGACCGCCCTTGCGATAGCTGGCGGGTCCGGGATCGGCGCCGGCGGAACGGAGCCCGACCCTGAGCCGCGCGCCGTCGAAATAGCAGATCGAGCCGCCGCCCGCCGCGACACTATTGATCCGCAGCATCGGCGCCCTGAGCCGTACGCCCGCCACCTGCGTCTCGAAGCCGCGCTCATACGCGCCCGCGTAATGCGACACATCGGTCGAGGTGCCGCCCATATCGAAGCCGATAATTTCGCCAAGGCCCGCGCGCTCGGCGCTTTTGGCGGCGCCGACCACGCCGCCCGCCGGGCCGGAGAGGATCGCGTCCTTGCCGTGAAAGCGCGTTGCCTCGACGAGGCCGCCATTCGATTGCATGAAGAGAAGCCGCACGCCGGGCAGTTCGCGCGCGATCGCGGCGACATAACGCGCCAGAATCGGCGAGAGATAAGCGTCGGCGACGGTGGTGTCGCCGCGCCCGACCAGTTTCATCAGCGGGCTGACCTCGTGGCTTGCCGAGACTTGGGCGAAGCCCATCGCACGGGCCAGTTCGGCGGCGCGGTGCTCATGCTCGGGATAGCGATAGGAATGCATGAACAAAATCGCTGCGGACCGGATGCCCGCCGCCAGCACCGGTTCGAGATCGGCCCGCACCCCGTTGAGATCGGGCGCGCGCAAGACCTCGCCCTCGGCGGTCACGCGTTCGTCGACCTCCACGACGCGTTCATAAAGCATCTCGGGCAAGACAATGCGGCGCGCGAAAATATCGGGCCGGTTCTGATAGCCGATGCGCAGCGCGTCCTTGAAGCCGCGCGTCGCGATCAGCACCGTGCGCTCGCCCTTGCGCTCAAGGAGCGCGTTGGTCGCGACCGTGGTGCCCATTTTTACCATCTCGATTTGCGCGCACGGGATGGAATCGCCCGCGGCCACGCTCATGAGATCGCGAATGCCCGCGATCGCGGCATCGCGATAATGCTCGGGGTTTTCCGAAAGCAGTTTATGCGTGACCAGCGCGCCATCGGGCCGCCGGGCAATCACATCGGTGAAGGTCCCGCCGCGATCGATCCAGAATTGCCAACCGCGGTCGCTCATCCGAACTTGATACGTCCGACCGAACACAAACCTTTGAACCGCCAAGTCGCGAAGACACCAACTTCACAGTGACGCGAAGTTAGAATCGTGGCGTCTTGGTATCTTGGCGGTTTATATTTTTTGTCTAACGGCGGCTGCCCTTTTTGGCTTTGGCTTTGGTTTTGGGCTTCGCCTTGGCTATCGGCTTAGCCTTGGCCTTCGGCTTGGGCGCGGCTTTTTTCGTCGGCTTGCTCGCCGCGGCCTTCGGTTTCGCCGGGTGGGCGTGGCGCTAGCTTAGCCCGTAGCGATTGCCGAGCGGATCGCTGAATTGCGCCAGGATGCTCTCGTTCCCCGGTTGGCCGCCGGGCAGCGTGATTTTCGGCATCGGCACCGTGCCGCCGGAAGCGACCGCCTTGGCGAGCGCGGCATCGACATCGTCGACCTCGACATAGAAGGTGACATGGCCGCTGCCTAACGGGCCGGGCGCGCCGATGCCGCCTTGAATGCCGTAATCCTTCGCGCCGGTATTGACCATGCCGTAATTCATCGGATTGGCGGTGTCGATCATCCAACCGAAGACATCGGCAAAAAATCGCTGCAGCTTCTCCGCTTCGGGAGAAATAATCTCGAAATGGATCACGCGGTTCGGCATCGACCCCTCCATGTTTTCGTCGCGATTGCCAGGGGTGGGAGTGTACCGCAAACTGGCGCGCCACAGGTCACAAATCCACGACGCCATGGCTCTTTTCCTGCACGACCACCCATCGCCCAATCACGATGCCCGGCACGGCGTCGCCGGTCCCGACATGCTCATTCTTCATTACACTGGCATGACCAGCGCCGCGGCCGCGCTCGACCGGCTCACCGATCCGGCGGCGCGGG
>JAATGI010000406.1 GCA_015654725.1 Rhodospirillales bacterium | reverse complement strand
GCGCACGCTGTTCGAGCGCGGAGGCGGCGAAGTCGAACGGCCGATGCCGATCTTCGCCAATGCCGGGATCGCGCGGCGCTATTCCTGCGTGCCGATCGATTGGTATGAGCGGCCGCACGGCTGGACCGAGCGAAACGCACTTTATTTGGAACATGCGGCACGGTTGTTGGAGCGGGCGGCGCGGGATTGCCTCGATCGGGCGGGCGTGACGGCGCGCGAGCTCGGCGCGGTGGTTACCGTCTCGACCACGGGTATCGCGACGCCGAGCCTCGACGCGATCCTGGCCAACCGTCTCGGCTTCGCGCCCGAAATCAAGCGGTTGCCGATTTTCGGGCTGGGCTGCGCCGGCGGCGTGCTCGGCCTATCGCGCGCCGCCGATTGGGCGCGGGCGATGCCGGACGCGCCAATTCTCTATCTCGTCGTCGAGCTCTGCGCCCTCTCCTTTCGCAAGAACGACACGGCGAAGAGCAATGTCGTCGCCACCGCCTTGTTCGGCGACGGCGCCGCCGCCGCGATCCTGGCTGGCACGGGCGATGGACCGGCGCTCGGGCCGGGTGGCGAGCACTTGTTCCCGGAATCGCTCGACATCATGGGTTGGGACGTGGCGGAGGACGGCCTCAAGGCGATTTTCTCGCGCGACATTCCGGCGCTGGTGCGGCGCGAAATGCGGGATGCCGCGACCCGGTTTCTCGCCCGCCACGGTCTCGGACTCGGCAACATCGACCGCTTCGTCTGCCATCCCGGCGGCACCAAGGTGATCGCCGCCTTGGAAGAAGCGTTCGGCCTCGGCGACAACGCGCTCGCGGCCGAGCGCTCGGTCTTGCGCGACTACGGCAACATGTCGGCTGCGACCTTGCTGTTCGTCATGGAGCGGGTTCTGGACGAGCAAAAATCCGGCCGCATGCTGCTGACCGCGATGGGACCAGGGTTCACCGTGGGATTTCAGTTGCTCGAAGCGGCATGAGCGTGCTGGCGGTTGTTCTGGCGCTGGTCGCCGCGCAACGCCTCGCTGAACTGGCTTATGCCCAGCGCAACACGCGTGCGTTACGGGCGCGCGGCGCCGTCGAATATGGCCGCAACCATTATCCGCTGATCGTGGCGTTGCATGCCGCATGGCTGGTGTCGCTCCTGGCCTTCGTGCCGTGGCGGACGCCGCCCGATTGGGGCTGGCTCGGCCTGTTCATCGCGCTACAAGCCGCGCGCTTTTGGATCGTCGCCAGTCTTGGCCCGCGTTGGACCACGCGCATCGTCGTGATGCCGGGCGCCGCTCTTGTGGGGCGCGGGCCCTATCGCTGGCTCAACCATCCGAATTACGTCGTGGTCGCGGGCGAGATCGCGGTGTTGCCGCTGGCCTTCGGCGCCTGGCAAATCGCGTTGGTATTCTCGGTGCTCAACGCCGCGATGCTGACATGGCGCATCCGGGTCGAGGATCAAGCGCTCAGCGGCGCTCCGCCTAACGGCGAATTCCAGCCTCGGTGACGATGATGTCGAAGCGCTGATCGAAGGCTTGCGGATAAATGGTTTCGAGCCGCGAAAATTCGAAGCCGATGCCGATCGCGAGCGGGCGCGGGTCAAGCACCGCCAGGGTGCGGTCGAAATAGCCGCCGCCATAGCCGAGCCGATAGCGCTGCTCGTCGAAGCCGACGAGCGGCGCCAGCACCAGTTCGGGCGTCACCGCGGCGCCGTCGCGCGGCACCGGAATATTCCACACCCCGTCCTCCATCGCGGCGCCGGGGGTCCAGAGCCGGAATTGCAGCGGCCGTTTCTTTTCGATCACCACCGGCAGGGCGACGCGCCAACCCTGCGCCAGCAAATCGCCGATCAGGCGGCGAGCATCGAACTCGCCGCGGAACGGCCAATAAAAGCTCAAGGTGCGCGGCGTCTCGCGCATCAGCAGCGAGCGCAAATGGCGCTCGATCTCGGCGCTCCAGGCGGCGCGCAAGGCCGGATCGGTGGCCTGGCGGCGGGCGATGAGTTCGGCGCGGCGCTCCTTGCGCCACGCGGCGACGTCATCCACTAAAACAATCCGGTGATCCGGCCCTCGGCCGTGACCGAGATATTATTGGCGGCCGGGACCTTGGGCAGGCCGGGCATGGTCATGACCTCGCCGCAGATCACGACGACGAACTCGGCGCCGGCCGAGAGCCGCACCTCGCGGATCGGCAGATGGTGGCCGCTCGGCGCGCCCTTGGCGTTGGGGTCGGTGGAGAAGCTGTATTGCGTCTTGGCGATGCAGACCGGAAGCTTGCCGTAGCCCGCGGCCTCGATTTCCTTGAGCCGCGTCACCACGCCGGCATCGGCCGTGACATCGGCGGCGCCATAAAGCTGCGTCGCGATGGTGCGGACCTTGTCGAGAAGCGGCATCTCGTCGGGATAGAGCATCTTGAACTGCGCCGGCTTGGTCTCGAGCGTTTTCAGCACGACGCGGCCGAGCTCTTCCGAGCCGGCGCTGCCCTCGGCCCAATGATCGGCGATCACCGCCTCGACCCCTTGCGCGGCGCAGAGCTGCTTCACCAGCTCATGTTCGGCCTTGGTGTCGGTCGAGAAGCGGTTGACCGACACCACCGTCGGCACGCCGAATTTCTTTACATTGCCGATATGGCGCTCGAGATTGGCGAAACCGGCGCGCAGCGCGTCGATATTCTCATGCTTGAGATTTTCCTTGGCGATGCCGCCATGCATCTTCAACGCGCGCACGGTCGC
>JAATGI010000265.1 GCA_015654725.1 Rhodospirillales bacterium | reverse complement strand
GCGGCCGCGGCGGCGGCGCGCCCCACGACTCCGGCCCCCCTCACCAGGCCCGGCCCGCCGCCGAACGGCGCGTCATCCACCGGGCGGGGCCGGTCGGCGGCGAAATCGCGAATATCGACCGGGTCGAGCCGCCAAATGCCGTCCGCCAGCGCCTTGCCGGCGAGCGAATGGCCGAGCGGCCCCGGAAACATGTCCGGGAACAGCGTCAGCACGGTCGCGGTCCAGTTCGTGTTTGGCGGCGTCGTCATGTCAGTCGTCCAACAGACCGATCGGCGGGTCCAAGATCAGATAGCCGGCCGCGAGATTCACTTCCGGGACGGCGAGCCGCGTGAACGGCACCAGGACGTCGCCCTCGCCGTGCTCGATTTCAAGGCAATCGCCGGCGCCGAAATTCCGCACCGCGCGCACGCGCCCAAAGCCGGTGCCGTCGCGCAGCTTGACCTCGAGCCCGACCAGATCGGCGTGATAAAATTCCTCGAGCGCGGCCTCGGGCAACGCCTCGCGCGCGACGAAAAGCCGCGTGCCTTTGAGACGCTCGGCGGCTTCGCGTGTGGTGACGCCGTCGATCTCCGCGATCAGCGCGTCTTTCGTTCCACCCCTGAGCGTCACCGACAAGCGCCGCCCGCCCTCGTCTTCGAGCGGGCCATAGGCGACAGTCGCCGCCGGCTCCGCCGCGAAGCTCAGGACGCGCACGAGGCCGCGCACGCCATGGGCGCCGAGGATGGCGCCCAGCGCGACGCGGCCCGGCCGCTCGGTTGTTTCAGGCCGAGGCTGGGCCACCCGCCGCTCCCGCCGCCGGAGCCGCGGCACTCGGCGCGGGCGACGACGACCCCGCCTCTTTCTTTTTCGCGCGCGGCATCGATTTCTTCGGCGTTTCGCGAATCGCGGGCTTGGCGCGCAAGCCGGCATCGCCGAGGAAGCGCGCGACCCGCTCGCTGGGCAACGCGCCGACGCCGAGCCAATGCTGAATCCGCTCGGCCTTCAATACCACGCGCTCGGGATGTTCCCGGGCCAGCATCGGATTGTAGGTGCCGAGCTTCTCGATGAATCGGCCGTCGCGCGGGCTGCGGCTGTCGGCCACCACGATGCTGTAAAAGGGCCGCTTCTTGGCGCCGCCCCGTGCCATGCGAATCTTAAGGGACATAGAGCTCCTTGCCTTGGTGAAGAGTTACCGCGGGAAACCGCCGCCGGGCAGCAGCGCTTGGATGCCGTGACGCGCCAGGCCCTTCTGCCCGAGCTTGTTCATCTTGCGCATCATGTTGGACATATCCTGATACTGTTTCAGGAGGCGATTGATCTCCGGCACGCCGGTCCCCGATCCAGCCGCGATCCGCAGCCGGCGCGAGGCGTTCAACAGTTTCGGGTTGCGCCGCTCCGCCTTGGTCATCGAGGAGATGATCGCTTCCTGGCGCTTGATCAGCTTGTCGTCGAGATTGGCCTCGCTGAGCTGTTTCTTGATCTTCTGCACCCCGGGCAGCATGCCCATGATGCCACCCATGCCGCCCATCTTGCGGACCTGGCGAAGCTGCGAGGCGAGATCGTCGAGATCGAACTGGCCCTTGGCCATCTTGCGGGCGAGCTTTTCGGCGTCTTCCTGCTCGACCGTCTCGGCGGCCTTTTCCACCAGGCTGACCACATCGCCCATATCGAGGATGCGGCCCGCGACGCGCTCGGGCCGGAAGGCTTCGAGCGCGTCGAGCTTCTCGCCGGTGCCGAGGAATTTGATCGGCTTGCCCGTCACCGCGCGCATCGACAAGGCGGCGCCGCCGCGCGCGTCGCCATCGACGCGGGTCAGCACGATGCCGGTAATGCCGACGCGTTCGGCGAAACTTTTCGCCAGAGTCACCGCGTCCTGGCCGGTCATGGCGTCGGCGACCAGGAGACTGTCGGCGGGCTTCACTTCGTTCGCGACCGCCGCGACCTCGAACATCCGCGCGTCGTAGATATGCGGCCGGCCGGCGGTGTCGAGAATGACGGCGTCATAGGCCTCGCGCCGCGCCACCGCCATCGCGCGCCTGGCGATCGCGACCGGCTGCTCGCCCGCCACCACCGGCAGCGACACGACGTCGATCTGGCGCGCCAGCACGGCGAGCTGTTCCTGCGCCGCCGGGCGATGCACGTCGAGCGAGACGAGCATGACCTTCTTGCGTTCGCGCTCCTTCAACAGCCGCGCGAGCTTGGCGGCGGTGGTGGTCTTGCCCGAGCCTTGCAGGCCCAGCATCAGGATCGGCACCGGCGGCACGGCGTTGAAATTGAGCGGCTCGCCCGCGCCCAAGGTCTCGACCAGATGGTCGTGCACGATCTTCACCACCATTTGCGCCGGCGACACGGAGCGCACCACATCCTGCCCGACCGCCTTCTCGCGCACCGCGTCGATGAATTGCTTCACCACCGGGAGCGCCACATCGGCTTCAAGCAGCGCGATCCTGATCTCGCGCATGGCGGCGCCAACATCTTCCTCCGACAGCGCGCCGTGGCGGCGCAGCCGGTCGAAGACATCGCCCAGACGTTGGCTTAAATTCTCGAACATCGGTCCTGACTCAAAACCTTTCGGGCCGGCGCGCGACACTCGCGGACCGGCCGACCCCCTAGGGAGCACATCGAATCGACAGCTTCACTGAAGCGGGCGAAAATTAGGCGCGCGCGCCGGCCCTGTCAACATCGCGGCGATGGCGCGTCAGGGCGGCGCATGCTATCGAACCCGCCGCTTGCCCAGCCCCCATGCCCTCGATGTTTTTCTCAGCGCGATCGCCGGCATCGGCGAGATTCTGCCGCTGTTCCTGGTGCTGGAAATCGTGCTGCTGCTGGTCGGGCGCCGCGATCTGGCCGGGCGCTGGGGCGCGGGCTTCGTCGTCTGCCTGCTCGGCACCTATCTGCTGAAATGGCTCGACCAGCAGCTTTCCTACCCGCCGATGTTCCCGAGCGGCCATGTCAGCATGGCGGTATACGCCTTCGGCGGGCTGGCCTTTCTCCTGCTCGGGCGCGGGAAGGCGCGAGAACGGTTGGGCTGGATCGCGCTCGGCGCCATCGGGATCGCGGAAGGCATCTCGCGCCTCCGGCTCACCGAGCACAATTGGTTCGATGTCACCGGCGGCATCGCGCTTGGCATTGTTTGCCTGCCGCTGGTGGGTTGCCCGGCGAAGTGGCGAGAACTGCCCTTAGCCGCGCGCGCGGCGCTCGCGGTGGCGTTCTGCGTCGCGCTGGTGCCGGTATCGATCTATGGGCCGAGGCTCGATCTCTTGCTGCATCGCTATGCCGCCTATTAGCGGCGCTCGCGTCCCCGCGCGGGCACGGCGGTGAAGGTGGCGTGATCGGGCAGCGCCACCACCTCGACCGCGACGCCGTACAACGCGCCGAGCGCCTCGGGCGTCATCACCTCGGCGGGCGGGCCGAGTGCCACGATACGGCCGCCGCGCAACAGCGCCGCGCGGTCGCCGCAAAGGAAGACATGGTCGGGATCGTGGGTCGACAGCACCACCGCCATGCCGCGCCTGGCCAACGCCACGATATGATCGAGCACGCGGAGCTGATTGCCGAAATCAAGGCTCGCGGTGGGTTCGTCCATGACGAGAAGCCGCGGCTCCTGCGCCAGCGCGCGGGCGATCAAAACCAGCTGCCGCTCGCCGCCGCTGATCTCGGTATAGACGCGCTCGCGCAGATGGACGATGCCAAGGGATGTGAGCGCGGCATCGGCGGCGGCGACATCCCGATGACCGGGCGAGGCGAACAGGCCGATATGCGCGGCGCGGCCCATCAACACGACATCCATGACGGTGAAGGGAAAGAAGGCGGTGCCGGCCTGCGGCACGTAGCCGACGAGCCGGGCGAGGCGCGCGCGGGAAAAATGGGCGATGTCCTCGCCGTCGAGCTTGACCGTGCCGGCCAGGGCCGGCAACAGGCCCAAAAGCGTCTTCATCAGCGTGGTCTTGCCACCGCCATTGGGGCCAAGCAGGCACAGCACCTCGCTTTCGCGAATATCGAGATCGATGCCGTCGCCGACACGCTTGCCGCGATAGCCGATGGCGAGTTGGTCCGCGACCAGGATCATTGCCAGCCTCGCCGCGAGGACGCCAGCAGCCACAGGAAAAACGGCGCGCCGATGAAGGCGGTGAGCACGCCGATGGGAATCTCGATCGTCGCCATGGTGCGTGCGAGCGTGTCGACCGCCAGCAGATAGGCGGCGCCCATCAGCATCGATGCCGGCAACAGGCGCGAGAATTCCGGCCCGACCGCGAGCCGCGCGATATGCGGAATGACGAGGCCGATCCAGCCGATAATGCCGGAGATCGAGACCGACGCCGACGTGACCAGCGTGGCGCCGGCGATGAACAGCACGCGCAGCAGCCCGGTCTCGACGCCGAGCGACTTCGCCTCTTCATCGCCCAGACTCATGACATTCATGCGCCAGCGCAGCAGATAAAGCGGCGCCAGGCCGATCAGAATCGCGGGCAGCGCCGCGCCGAGATCGGGCAGCGTCACCGAGGTCAGGCTGCCCAGGAGCCAGAAGGTGATGGCCGGAAGCTGGTTATAGGGATCGGCGAACACCTTGACGAGCGCGATCGCGGCGCCCAAGAGCGTGCCCATCGCCACCCCCGCCAGCACCAGCACCAGGATCGGATCGCGCCCCGTCATCGCCGCGCCGATGAGATAAACGACCGCGACGGCGCCGAGCCCGCCGGCGAAGGCCAGGAGCTCGATCGCCAAGATCGGCAGCGACAGGAAAATTCCCAGCACCGCGCCCAGCCCGGCGCCGGCGGCGACGCCGAGAATATCGGGCGAGACCAACGGATTGCGGAACAGGCCCTGATAGGTCGAGCCGGCGCCGGCGAGCGAGGCGCCGACCAGCACCGCCGCCGCGATGCGCGGCAACCGGATATTCCAGACCACGGCATCGATGGCCGGCGCCACGCCGCTGGCGCCGCCCGAGAGTTTCGCCCACAGCACCGCGAAGAGGTCGTGAGGGCTGACCGGGAATTTGCCGACGGCGAAGGCCCCGATGCAGAGCAGCAGCAGAAACGCGAACGGCAGGCCGAGATCGCGGGCGGCGCCGCGCCTCATGCCGGCTCCAACAACGACTCCAACTGCGCCGTGCTCAACTCGAGGTGATAGAAGCGCCGATAAAAGGCCCGCGTGTCGTCGCGCAGATCGCCCGGAAACAGCCCACCATAGAGCTTGTTGCACAGCCATTTGAGCCCGATGAGGCGGTTCGCGGCCGGCGGCGCGTCGAACCAGCCGAACGGCCGGTCGGGTGCCAGAAAGACGCGCTTGGAGCGCACCGCGTTGACTCCGGCCCAGATCGGATCGCGCCACACGGCCTGATAAAAGCGCCGGTCGATCGTGATCACGGCATCGGGATTCCAGTTCAGGATTTGCTCCGGCGAGACGGTCGCGATGTTGCGCTTTTCCCCGGTCGCCGCGACGTTGATCGCGCCGACGAAATCGATCATCTCGGCATTGATCGAGCCGGCGACGCCGGTTTCGAGACCCTGCGGGCCGCGCGCGTAATAAACATGGGCGCGCTGATCGCGTGGCACATAGGCGAGCCGCTGTTTAACCTGGCCCATGAGGCTACGCGCCTCGCCCGCCAACGCCTTGGCCTGATCCCCCGCGCCGAGCAAGTCGCCCAACTGCTCATAAAGCGCGGGCGTGCGGGTAAGCGCGCCGTCGAGCAGAAGATAGGGAATCCCCGTCTGCTGCTGGACCCGATCGGCGAGCGAGGCATAAAGCGGCGCGATGGTGCCGATATCGACGATCAGATCGGGCTTGGCCGCGAGCACGGATTCGACGTTGGCGGTGTTGGCGCGGCCCGTGAGCCGGCCGGTGACGGGGAGCGACGCGTATTGCGCCGGCAGATATGGCTTCGCCTCGTCGCGCAACGGATCGGGCCAGCCGACGAGCCGGTCCGGCACCAGCGTGTAGAGCGTGATGGCGGCGGGCGTGCCGGCGGCGAAAATCCGCCCGATCTTGGCTGGAATCGCGACTTGGCGGCCGGCGGAATCCGTGACGGTACGGGTGTTGGCTTCCGCCCAGGCTCCGCCGGCCTTGAGCGCCAGCACGGAGCTGCCCAAACCAAAAAGCGCGCGTCGACGGGATAACATCAAGCCAATCTAACAGCGGCGCCCCGGCATTCAAGCGCTGTAGCTAAACCGGTATAACCATTCCTCGGCTTACCGCTTCCCGCCGTGTTCCGCCGCGCCGGCCACCGATGACAGAAGCTGGTCGGGCATTTCGCCGGATTTTTTTATGAGCGCCGTCCACTCGTTCGGCGGATGGCCCGAGGCCAGCATGCGCCGGAATACCTCATAAGAATCGCTCCTGTCGCCGCGCCGGCGCAGCGTGCGCTCGTCATTGACCCAGGCGTAGACGATGATACGCGAGCGGCTGTCGTAGCGAAAAAAGAGTCGGAAGCGGCCGAAAAATTTTGCCCGGAACCAGTGCCGATAAGCGGCGCCGAGCGTATTGCCTTGGCGATAGTCCGGCCGACCCGGATCGGCGGGAATGACGTCCAACATAAGCCTTACCACCCCGGTCAACAACTTGACGTTGGCGTTGGCACGGAAATCCCTCGGATCGGCCTTGCGTGCTCGCTCGGACGCCTCGGCCAGGTTTCTCAACTGGCCGATGACGGCGTCGTGAAACAAGAGCGTCCAACCATTGACGACCATGTCCGGCGCTACAGCGCGACGTCGCCCTCAAGCGTTTCATCGAGGTCGACCCGTACCTTCAACGCGCGCCGCATGGCGGCGACGAGACCGGGCGGCGGATCGCGCAAACGACGGCCGGCCGCGATGTCTTTCTCGATCAAGCCGAGAAAGGCGGCTAACGCCGGATCGCGATGCTCGGCTTGGGGATTGCGCACCGTGACACGCCCGTTCTCGATGCGATAAGCGATCTTACCGCCGTAATCGACGCCGAGCGCCCGCCGCACGACCTTGGGCACCGTCGTCTGCCCCTTGGCCGTGATCGTGCTGGTCTGTTCGATAGCCGCCGCCATGTCCGTCCTTCGCCGACCTAATGTAAGGATTATTCCTTACCTGTCAATCGGCACGCGCTTCCCTCAATAAAAATACGCCAGGGTGCGGAATTCGATGCTTTCGCGGGTATGCGTGCCCGGCCGGGCCGCGTCGTGGAACGCGGTATGCGGCGCGAACCACGCCCGAGCGTGATCGGAATCATGAAGCTTGATCAGGATGGTCTCGTCGCGATTCATGTCGGGGAAATAATACCAGCGGTGATGCGAGCCGAAGCGAAAGATCAGCGCCGCGGGAATGTCATCCTCGTTCGGGATCGGCGCCAGCATCTCTTCCGGGGCCGGCCGCTTGTCGGTGACGATCCGGCGATTCGGCACGCCTTCCTCGGGCGCCATGCTGCGGTGATCGCAGAGGGCCACGGGCCAGTCCTGCGGCGGCTGCGAATAGGGCCGCCAGAAGCTGGTGGCGAGAAAGCGCCGATAGACTCGGCCCGGCGCCGCCTGCTCGAACAGGCCGCGGGCCATTTTCGGCGCGGTCGCGGGCGAGATATCGACATGCACGTCCGAGGCCGGCGGCTGCGCCTGGCCCGTGCTGGTATCCGCTGCGATGCGCAGGACGTAGCCCATGGACAGGACCAGATCGGCGCCGGTCAGGGCCTGAACCGTGTCCATGACTTCTTGCGGATAAATCGCGTCGATTTCGGCGCGGTCGCGGAAGTCCCTGACCGCGCTCTTGTGGGGAAACAGCTCGAAGCCATGGGTGTCGAGCGCCGGACGTTCCGGCGCGGTCCTGGCGTTCCGAATCGCGACACGATGCGGGACGAATTTTCCCGTGTTCACTTCGTCGCCGGGAAAGCAGAATCGCCGGCTGAACGGCGTCCCTGGCGCCACGTAATTGAGGATCGCCTCGACGGTGTCGCCCGTTACCCGTGTTTTCGTCTCCAGGGTCATCGCGCCCTCCCGATTTCCTGCCCGCTCGGACGCTAACCGGCGGCGCGACCGCCGACAAGTCTCGACTCGATCCGCGCTAGAATGAGCGATGACCGAGGAATCGCGCTGGACGCGCTATTACGAGAACACGGCGGGGCGGCCGCCGCGCCCGACCCTGCGGTTCGCGCTCGATCGCTTCGCGGCGCCGGGCTTCGCGGTCGATCTC
>JAATGI010000465.1 GCA_015654725.1 Rhodospirillales bacterium | reverse complement strand
GGCCTCGGCGTCGTCATCGGCATCGTCGAGACCCATGGCCGCCGCGAGACCGAGATTTTGCTGGCCGGGCTTGAAATCGTCCCGCGCCGGCGGGTCGACTATAGGGGCCGCGTGCTCGATGAAATGGATCTCGACGCGATCCTGGCGCGCCGGCCCAAGCTCGTCTTGGTCGACGAGCTCGCCCACACCAACGCGCCCGGCACGCGCCATCCTAAGGGCTATCTCGATGTCGACGGATTGCTCGCGGCCGGCATCGATGTTTACACTACGCCAAATATTCAACCCGTCGAAAGCCTGAACGAGCTCGTGAGCCAGATCACGCGCATCCGCGTGCGCGAGACCGTGCCCGACAGCGTCCTCGATTCCGCGGACGATATCGAGGTGATCGATCTCGCGCCCGAGGAACTGATCCAACGATTGCGCGAGGGCAAGGTCTATGTGCCGCGTCAGGCCGATCGCGCGATCCGCCACTATTTCCTGCCGGGCAATCTGACGGCGTTGCGCGAATTGGCGCTGCGCCGAACCGCGCAGCGCGTCGACGAGCAGATGGTGCGTTATATGCAGGCCCACGCGATCAGCGGACCCTGGGCCGCTGGCGACCGCGTGCTGGTCTGCGTCAGCGAGCATCCGTCCTGCCCGGGGCTGATCCGCTATGCCAAGCGCCTGGCCGACCGTCTTCACGCGCCCTTCACCACGCTTTACATCGAAAGCAAGCGCACCCAGAGCCTAAGCGAGGCCGAACGCGACCGCATCGCCGAATATCTCCGGCTGGGGGAACGGCTCGGCGCCAATGCCATTACCATTCCCGGCGCGCGCATCGCCGAGGAAGTCGCGCGCTATGCGGCGGAAAACAACATCACCCACATCGTCATCGGCAAGTCCGAGCGCTCGCGCTGGTTCGAGATTGTCCACGGCTCGGTGGTTCACGAACTGGTTCGCCGGGCCGGCAATATCAGCGTCCACGTCATCGCCGGCGAAGCCGAAGGCGAAAGCATGCCGCGACCGCCCGCGACCAGGGCCGCGGGCGGATTCGATCCGATGCCGTATGCCGCGACCACGGGCTTCGTCGCGGTCGCGCTCGGCGTCGGTCTGGTGCTGCAGCAATTTCTCGATGTCGCGAACATCGCGCTCGTCTTTTTGACCGCCATCCTGGTTTCGGCGATCCGGTTCGGATTATTTCCGTCCCTGTTCGCCTGCGTCGTCAGCGTGCTCGCCTATAATTTCTTCTTTCTGCCGCCGATCTACACCTTCACGATCGCCGACCCGGAAAATGTCGTCGCGCTCTTTTTCTTCCTGATCGTCGCGGTCATCGCCAGCAACCTCGCGGCGCGGGCGCGCAGCCAGTTGGTCAGCGCGCGCGGCCGCGCCCGCACCACCGAGGAACTGTTCGCCTTCAGCCGCAAATTGGCCGGCATCGGCACGCTCGACGACCTGCTGTGGGCGACGGTTTATCAGATCGCGCATATGCTCAAGCTGCGGGTGGTGATCCTGATGCCCGCGGTGTCGGGCCTCGGCATCGAGGTGAGGGCCGGCTATCCGCCCGAGGATCAACTCGACGACGCCGACCTCGCGGCCGCGCGCTGGAGCTGGGAGCATGACCGGCCGGCCGGACGTGGCGCCGATACGCTGCCCGGCGCCAAACGCCTGTTCCTGCCGCTGAAGACCGGCGGCAGCCCGATCGGCGTTCTCGGCATCGATCGCGACGAGGCCGGACCGCTCCTGACGCCGGATGGGCGCAGGCTCCTGGACGCGCTCGCCGACCAAGCCGCGATCGCGATCGAGCGCGTCACGCTTGCCGGCGATATCGCCGGCGCGCGCATGACCGCCGAGACCGAGCGCTTGCGCTCGGCGCTGCTGACCTCGATCTCGCACGATCTCAAGACGCCGCTTGCCTCGATCATCGGCGCGCTCAGCAGCCTGCGCGGTTATGGCGCCCGCTATGACGACGCGACACGCGACGAATTGTTGACGACGACCCAAGCCGAGGCCGAACGGCTCAACCGCTTCATCGGCAATCTTCTCGATATGACCCGGCTCGAATCCGGCGCGATCCGGCTCAAGGCGGCCGTGGTCGATGTCGTCGAAATCGTCGGCACCGCCTTGGAGCGCGCCGGCCGGCTGCTCGCCGAACATCGCGTCGTCGTCGATCTCGCCCCTGATCTGCCGATGCCGAAGCTTGATTATCTGCTGTTGGAGCAGGTGCTGTTCAACCTTCTCGACAACGCCGCGAAATATGCCGCCATCGGCACCGCCATCACGATCCGCGGCCGCGTCCAGAACGGCCAGGTCGTGCTTGCCGTGCTCGATGAGGGGCTGGGCATTCCGCCCGAGGATTTGGCCCGCATCTTCGACAAGTTCTATCGCGTTGAGGCGCAGGATCGGCAGCGCGCCGGCACCGGGCTCGGGCTCGCGATCGGCCGCGGCTTCATCGAGGCGATGGGCGGCAGCATCGACGCCGCCAATCGCCCCGACCGATCCGGCGCGATCTTCACCATCCGACTGCCGGTGACGGCGGACGCCGCGATCGCCGCGCCCCTGCACGCGCGCGAATAATTCGATGGCCAAGCAATACGCGATCCTGATCGTCGATGACGAGCCCGCGATCCGCCGCTTCTTGCGGACCAGCCTGACCGCGCAGGATTACACCATCGCCGAAGCCGCGACCGGCGGAGAAGCGCTCGCCGAAATCGACCGCGCGAAGCCCGATCTCGTCGTCCTCGATCTCGGCCTTCCCGACATGGACGGATTGGACGTCATCCGCCGCATTCGCGAGAAAAGCGATCTGCCGATCGTGGTGCTGTCGGTGCGCGACGACGAGCGCGGCAAGGTCGAGGCGCTCGATCTCGGCGCCGACGATTACGTCACCAAGCCGTTCGGAATGGATGAACTCATTGCCCGAACCCGCGCCGCGCTGCGCCACCGCTTTCAGGCGCAAGGCGAGAGGCCGGTTTTCGTCTCGGGCGATCTGTCGGTCGATCTCGTGCGCCGCACCGTCAGGCTCAAGGGACAGGAGATCAAATTCTCGCCCAAGGAATATGAGGTGCTGAAGCTCCTGGTCATCCATGCCGGCAAGGTGCTGACCCACCGCCAGATTCTGACCCAGATCTGGGGTCCGGCCCACACCGAGGACGCGCAATATCTGCGTGTTTTCGTGCGCAGCCTGCGCCAGAAGATCGAGGCCGATCCGGCGCGGCCGCGCTTCATCCAAACCGAGCCGGGCGTGGGTTACCGGTTGCGTACCTCCGAATGACGTTCGAGCGGTGGAGCGCTCAGCCGGCGACGGCCTTGCGGCAATGGGCGATGATCGCGTCGGCGATGATCGGCTCAAGCGGGGTTTCGACCCCGTGCCCCATGCCGGGAATCAGCAGCAGCTCGGAACCGGGAATGTTCGCGGCGGTATCCTTGCCGCCTTCGACCGGGATGAGCGGGTCGTCGATGCCGTGAATGACGAGCGACGGGACGCGGATCGTCTTGAGCAAGGACACCCGGCTGCCGTTTTCGAGAATCGCCGCGAACTGTCGAGGCACGCCGCGAAAATAGGCTGAACGGTCGAGGCTGTCCTCGACCTCCCGGCGTAAAATCGTCTCGTCTTCGGGAAATCCAGGACCGGCGAGGATGCGCCGTCCCTTCATCAAATGGGCGACGAGACTTTCGCGGTCGGTCGCCGGCGGTGCGGCCATCAGCACCATCATTGCCTCGGGCTTGCCGAGCGGCAAATCGGGCCGGCCCGATGTCGACATGATCGAAACCAGGCTCAAGGCGCGGCTGGGATAATTCGCGGCGATGATCTGCGCGATCATCCCGCCCATCGAGGCGCCCACGATATGCGCCTTGGCGACGCCGAGCGCGTCGAGCAGCCCGATCCCGTCCATCGCCATATCCCCGAGCGTATAAGGCGCGTCGACCGCCTCGCCGGCCAGCGCGCGCTTGATCATCTCGGCCATATTCGGCACGCCCGCTTGCTCGAACTTGGTCGATAGGCCGATATCGCGATTGTCGTAGCGCACCACGCGAAAGCCGCCATCGGCGAGACGCCGGCAAAACGACGGGAGCCAACGGGTTAGTTGCGCGCCGATTCCCATGATCAGGAGGATGGCCGGCGCGGCGCGATCGCCGAATTCGTCATAGGCGATCTCAATCCCGTTCGCGGCCGCGATTGGCACCGATGCCTCCCTATTCGCTCGATGGCGCAACCATAGACACCGCGTGACGCACGGACAATGCGAGACTACTCAGCCCGCCGGCGGCGGCTCGCGCCTTGCCAAGGGCAGGCAAATCGGCTCCGATAAGCGGCGGGAACCCCGATCACATGATCGCACGCCCAATCCTGCCGCGCGTGATCGGCCATCGCGGCGCGGCCGCCAAGGCGCCCGAGAACACGCTTGCCGGCTTCCGCCGGGCGCAGGCGCTCGGCTGCGCATGGGTCGAGTTCGATGTGCGGTTGAGCAGCGATGCACATCCCGTGGTGTTTCACGACGACCGGTTGGAACGCACCACGGACGGCGCGGGCGCGGTCGGCGCGGCCACGCTCGACGAACTGCTCCGGCGCGACGCGGGGAGCCATTTCGGCCCCGACTATCGCGGCGAACGCATCCCGACGCTCGACGCGACGCTCGAACTCCTGGCGGCGCTGGGACTCGGCGGCAATGTCGAGCTGAAGGCGGAGCCGGGACGCGAGGAATTGCTCGCGGCGGCGGTCGCAAGCGCGCTCGCGCGTGCCGCCACGAAGCGGGTCGCGGCCGTGCTCGTGACCAGCTTTTCGGC
>JAATGI010000402.1 GCA_015654725.1 Rhodospirillales bacterium | reverse complement strand
CATGCCCGGAATGAAGAAGATCGAAACAGCCGTTGGTGAAACCCACCTTGAACCCCTGCCGGCGCCATTCGGCGGCCTGGACCGCGGCGGTGCCGCGATCCACCACTTTTTCCTCGGCGCCCGCCAAGCCGCTGTGCAGCAGGGCGGCCGAGATGTCGCCCGCCGTGGCGACGGCGGTGCCCTGGCGCTCCACCACAATACCGGCGGCGATACTCGCCAGCCGCGAGGCGGCGGGTGCCACGCAGCGTCTGCCCTCGATGACGCGCGAGGTTTATGACGTCTCGGGCGCGGGCGACACGGTGATGGCGGTGCTGGGCGCGGCGCTCGGCGCCGGCGCCTCCTATCTCGACGCGGCGCGGCTCGCCAATCTCGCCGCCGGCATCGTCGTCGGCAAGGTCGGCACCGCCGCCGTCCACGCGCCGGAGCTGATCGAAACCCTGATCGACCGCGACCAGGTGGTCAATCGCAAGCTGGTGCCGGCGGCGCCGGCGCTCGATCACGTCGCGCGCTGGCGCAAGAACGGATTGAGGATCGGCTTCACCAACGGCGTCTTCGATCTGTTGCATCCGGGCCATGTGTCGCTGTTGCGCCAGGCGCGGGCAGCGTGCGACCGGCTGGTGGTCGGCCTCAACAGCGACGCCTCGACGGCGCGCCTCAAGGGGCCGGGCCGGCCGGTCAATCCCGAGACCGCGCGTGGCGCGGTGCTCGCGGCCATCGCCGCCGTCGATCTGGTGGTGATCTTCGAGGACGACACGCCGCTTTCGCTCATCGCCGCCATCAAGCCCGACGTGCTGGTCAAGGGCGCCGACTACAAGCTCGATCAGGTGGTCGGCGCCGACCTGGTGCGATCCTATGGCGGCGAGGTGATTCTCGCCGAGCTCTCGCCCGGCCATTCCACCACCGCGACCATCGCGCGTTTGAATGTGCCGCGATCCTAGAGTGCGATCGCTCGTGATGGAATCGCGACGCGTCTGAAACGATCGCGCTCCAGGGCCGGCCGACGACAGAGAGGACCGATGTGACGATTCCCCTGCGCAAACCGTCCCGCTCCGAAATGCTCGGCTATGTCGCCCGCTTCGACAAGCTCGTCCGCGCCGACAACGCGCTGCCGGATTGCTCGATGCCCGGCTTCGCGCGTACCCTGATGAACATCATCGGTTCCGAACGTCAGCGCGCGAAGGGAGAGTTGGCGCCGGCCGGCAATTCGCCGCCGCTTGTCCATCATACCGCGCCCTTCACCATGGGGTTCGTCGAGGCGCGGCCGAACAATGGCGTCATGATGCACAATCACGACACCCATGAAGTCTTCATGCCGATCGACAGCCGCTGGCGCGTCACCTGGGAAGGCGAGACCGGAGAGGAATCGGCGGTCCTCGACTCGTTCGACGTGATCTCGATACCGCCGGGTGTGAATCGGCAATTCCATTGCGAAATTCCGCGCCCCGGCAGCGAGAAGGGATTGCTTCTCGCCGTGGTCGGCGGCGAGAATCCGATCGTCGAATTCTCCGAAGGCGCGATGAAGCTGATGCGCGCGGCCGGCGTTGTGCCGCCCGTGCCCGGCAAGGCCGGAGGCTGATCGAACCTCGCGCACCGACCGCTAGAGCATTTCCGCGCCGCCGATATCGGGATCGAGAACACGACTCAGGCGCTGGCCGGCGATACGCGCGAAACGCAGGGTGACGGCGCGGCGGCGCGGCGGCGACAATTTCATCAGCGGCGCCTCGCGCAGCATAGCGGCACCCCAGCCATCGGCGCGGATGAGTCCGCAATCCGGCGGTATCAATTCGTCCGGGAAGTCCGCCCCGACCGCGAAATAGAGCCGATCGCAGAAGTCGCGATACGCCGGCCATTTATGGTCGGCGCGAAAATCGGCGGCGGAGGATTTGACCTCGACGATCCTAATCTCGCCGTCGCGGCCCAGCGCCAAAATGTCGGCGCGGCGGCCGTTGGCCAACGGCACCTCGGTGAGCGCGGCAAAGCCCTGCTGCGCCAGCAAACGGGTGCAGCCGCGGCACAAATCCGGGGCCAGGACGCGCGGTATGCTCACGGCGGCCATCGTCGCGGCACTGGCGCGGAATGGCAAATGGCATTATTCCCTTGCTCGCGCATCGCGATCGCTTCCAAGGGAGGACGAGACATGATCCGCGCCGCCTTGCTTGCTGCGATTGCCCTCGCCATCGCCGTTCCCGCCCTTGCCCAGGACGCCGTCAACCCGCCCGAGATCAAGCCCGGCGACCGCTGGAGCTATAAGAGCAACGACACCAAGCGGTCGTTGGTCGTCGACGAGGTCGCGGCCGACGGCACCATCACCGGCACCATCAATACGCCGAGCCTGGCGGGGCTTGAAGTCCGCTTTACCCGGGAATGGAACCCGCTATCGGCGCCGATGGCGATGATGGGACATATCCGCTACCAGCGTTACAGTCCGCCGGTCTGCCTGATGCCGCCCGCGCCCTGGACCGTCGGCAAGGAATGGAGCTGCGACGCGAGCTGGAGCGACTCCACCTATTCCGGCGTGATCCATGTCACCGGCAAGATCGAGGCGGCGGAAAAGGTGACAGTCGCGGCCGGCACGTTCGATTCGCTCCGCGTCAAGACCAATGTCGGCGGCACCGACACGACCTGCTGGTACGCGCCGCAGGTCGCGCAATACGCGCTCTGCAAATCGGGAAACGCCGATTACAATTACGAATTAGTCTCCTATCAACTGAAATAGCGCGAGCGATGGCCGACGCGACCGAGACGGAAAATCAGTTCCGCGCCGTCAGGCTGGAAAAGCTCGACGCGCTGAAGACGCTTGGCGTCGAGCCATACCCCTACGCCTTTCCTGTCACCGCCGAGGCGGCGGCACTCGATAAAAAATACGCCGAGCTTGCCGTCGGCGCCCTGACCGAAGACCGGGTCGCGGTCGCGGGACGGATACGCGCGGTCCGCAACAACGGCATGTTCGTCGATTTGCATGACGCGACCGGCAAGATCCAGATTTTCAATCACAAGGATTTCCTCGCGTCCGAGCAAATCGCGATTCTGCAACTGCTCGATGTCGGCGACATTATCGGGGTCGAGGGCGTGGTCCGGCGCACGCCCCGGGGCGAGCTGACCGTCAACGCGGCGCGCCTCGCGATGTTGGCCAAGGCGCTGTTGCCGCTGCCGGAGAAATATCACGGCCTGGTCGATATCGAGGCGCGTTATCGCCAACGCTATCTCGACCTGATCATGAGCGAGGACAGCCGCGCCACGCTGCGCGACCGCAGCCGCGTTATCGCGGCGATCCGGCGCCTGCTGACGGCGCGCGGCTTTCTCGAAGTCGAGACGCCGATGCTGCAAGCGATTCCCGGCGGGGCGGCGGCCAAGCCCTTCGTCACCCATCACAACGCGCTCGATCTCGAACTCTTCTTGCGCATCTCGCCCGAGCTTTCTTTGAAGCGTCTCCTGGTCGGCGGGCTTTCGGACAAGCTGTTCGAGGTGAATCGCAATTTCCGCAACGAAGGGATTTCGCCGCGCCACAATCCCGAATTCACGCTGCTCGAACTCTATCAAGCCTATGTCGATTATTTCGCCATGATGGAGATGACCGAGCATCTGATCGCGGAGACCGCGCGCGAGGTGTGCGGCGACACGCGGGTGACGTATCAAGGCACCGCGATCGACCTGACGCCGCCTTGGCGGCGCGCGAGCATGGCGGCGCTGGTGCTGGAGCACACCGGCATCGATTTCCTGGCGATCCGCGACGACGCCGACGCGCGCCGCGAAGCGCGGCGATTGGGCCTGGAAATTCCGGAGACCGCGGCCTGGGGCCATGCGCTCTATGCCGCGTTCGAGGCGCGCTGCGAGGCGGCCTTGATTCAGCCGATCCATGTCACTGGCTTCCCGCGCGAGGTCTCGCCCTTGACCAAGGCCGACCGCGACGATCCGCGTTTGACCGAGCGGTTCGAGACCTTCATCAAGGGCGGCGAATTCGCCAACGCCTATTCCGAGCTCAACGACCCGGTGGAACAGCTCGCGCGCTTCGAGGCGCAAATGCGCGAGCGCGAGTTGGGCGACGAAGAGGCGCAGCGGCTCGATCGCGATTTCGTCACCGCGCTCGAATACGGCATGCCGCCCGCCGGCGGGCTCGGCATCGGCATCGACCGCTTGGTGATGCTCTTGACCGACAGCGCCTCGATCCGCGACGTGATCGCCTTCCCGACGATGCGGCCAAAGAGCTAGGCGACAGCCGGCTTTCGCCGATAAATCACCAAATGGTAAGCTGCTAAGCCGCAGCAGGAGAGCAGCGCCACGGTCCCCGCGAGCGGCACCGCCGTGCCATTGTAGAGCGCGTTGACGACATAGCCGGCGACGCCGCCCGAACTCATCTGCGCCGCGCCCAAGAGTGCCGCCGCCAGCCCGGCCATGTAAGGGTACGGCTCCATCGCGCCGGCGACCGCGTTCGGCGTGACCAGGCCTTGCGAGAAGCTGTAGGCCATTACCGGCAGCATGAAGAGCAATGGATGATCGCTGCCGGCCAGCGCCTGCGCCAGCAAAACGAGCCCCGCGCAGGCCTGCACGAACAGGCCGCCGCGCAGCAATTGCTCGGGCATAAAGCGGCGCACCAGCCGCCGGTTCGTCGAGGCGCCGAGAATCAGCCCGCCGGCGGCGAGCGCGAAATAAAAGCCGAAATTGCGCGGCGCGACGTGAAAGACGTCGATCATGACATAGGGAATGCCGGAGATATAAGCGAGCAAGCCGCCCTGGATGCAGCCATTGATGAGGGCGTAGCCGACGCACACCCGGGTGCGGAAGAAGAGCGCGATGTTGCGCGCGATACGCGCCGGATGCGCGGATTGCCGGTTCGGCGCCGTCAGGGACTCGGCGAAGCCGAACCAGACGATCAAGGTCAGCACCGCGCCGAACGCGGCGAGGGCCAGAAAAATCGCGCGCCAGCCGGCGACGGAGAGCAGCAGGCTCCCCAAGATCGGCGCCACCACCAGCGCGCAGCCCATGGCGAGCTGAACCGACGACAACATGTGCGAGGCGCGCGGCCCGCCGTGATAGTCGCGGATGATGGCGCGGCTCAGGCTCGGCCCGACCGCGGCGGCGATGGCCTGAAAAAACCGGAAACCCACCAGCGTGTCGATGTCGGGACTGAAGACGCAGCCGAGGCCGCACAAGGTATAGACCGACAGCCCGATCAAGATCGCCGGCCGCCGCCCGAAGCGGTCCGACAGCGGCCCGCACAGCAATTGCCCCAGCGCGTAGCCGAACATGAACAGGCTTAGCGTCAGCTGCACCCGGTCCGGCGGCGCCGCGAATTCGCGCCCGATCGCCGGCATCGCCGGCAGCGACATATCGACGGCCAGCGCCGTCATCGCGTTCATGCCCGCGAGCATGATCACGAACCACCGCGACGTCGGGTCGATCAAGGATTTTCGAGGCTCAGCACGCCGCTATCGTAATCGTAGGCGAAGAGCTCGGCGTAGCGGCCCCAGCCGATCACGGTCTCGAGCACGCGTTGCGCCTCTTCCTCGGACAAATGGTCCTCGAGCTCGGCGAGGAAGCGGGCCTCCGGCGCGGCATGATTCGGCCGATCGTCCAGCACCTTGCGGATATGGGCCGCGAGCGGCACGGATTTGACGAGATGTTCGGCGAAAATCTGCTTGCGGCGGAGAATGTCGGCGTCGGCGAAGGCGCGGCCGATCGGCGTCGCCTCGATGTCGCCCGCCGCGGCCTTGGCGAAACCCAACAACTGCACCGCCTCGACCAGGACGAACATGTCGTCGTCCGACACCTGAACGTCCTCGGCGAGGTGCGGCAGGTCGGCGCGGCCTGAATAAGGCGGCAGGCACAACGCCTCGATCAGGCCCGCGAGCTGCTGCGGCGAGGCGGCGGGCAGGCGATAGCCGATATCGGCGGGCGCGCCGGTTTCGCCGCGCACGCCGCGCCGTCCCATGGCGCCTTGCGGCGTCGTGGTCAGCAGCCCGTAGACCTGATCCACGATCTGGCGGAAGCCCGCCGAATCCCAATCCCGGGGCCGCGGCAGCGTGTCGGGAATATCGGCGCGGATGCAGCCGGGATCGGAGCCGAACACGATAATGCGGTCGGCCATCTCCACCGCTTCCTCGATATTGTGCGACACCACGATGATGCCCTTGGTCGGCACGCGCCGCTCGATCCACAGATCCTGCAAATCGCCGCGCAGGGTCTCCGCGGTCAGCACGTCCAGGGCCGAGAACGGCTCGTCGAGGAGCAGAATGTCGGGATTGATCACCAGCGCGCGGGCAAAACCGACACGCTGGCGCATGCCGCCCGACAATTCCTTGGGATAGGCGGATTCGAAGCCGTCGAGCCCGATCACGTCGATCGCCTTCAAGGCGCGCTCGCGGCGCTCGCCGCGCGGAACGCCCTGCGCCTCAAGCCCGAGCTCGACATTGCCGAGGACCGTGAGCCAGGGGAACAGGGCGAAGGTCTGAAACACCATGGCGATGCCCTGCGCCGGGCCGTCGACCTCGCGGCCGCGATAGACGACCTTGCCCTCCGAGGGCGGCGTCAGCCCCGCCAGAACGCGCAGAAAGGTGGATTTGCCCGAGCCCGATTTGCCGAGCACGGCGACGATCTCGCCTTCTTTCAGCGAAAAATCGATATGGTCGAGCACCAGCCGTCCGGCATGGTCCGGCGCCTGATAGGTCTTGGAGACGCTTTGGGCGGCGATGAGCTGGCCGTTCTCCGGCATTCGAGGCTCCTAATTCTGGTTCGGCCGCGCCGCCGGCTAATCGCTGAGGAGACCGCTCATCTTGAGCGCCACGCCCATCGAGCCGTCGATTTTGAGCCTGCCCGTCATATAGGCCATGGTCGGATTGAGCGCGCCGGCGATGAGCTGGTCGAGATCGGCGAGGCTGATGGCGATGGTGGTCTCGGCCTCGCCCGGCTCATTGGTGACGCTCGCCGAAGGGCCGGTGCCGTCCCACAGAATGATGCCGTCGGCGCCCAGGTCGAACTTGACGCGATGGCCCAAGGGCGGGGCCAACGCCGCCTTGCCCTTGAGCGCCGCCGTGGCGGAGTCGAGCGACATATATTCCCCCTACGATTTCAGACAGCGCTTGACCGCGGCCAGGAGATCGTCCTGGT
>JAATGI010000308.1 GCA_015654725.1 Rhodospirillales bacterium | reverse complement strand
TGTGAAGATTCCCGGCGCCGCCGACATGGCGCGGGCCAAGGAAATCTTGCAGGAGTTGCGCCGCCGCGCCGGCGAACGCGACCGCCCCGCCATCGAGCGCGACTATATCGACCGCTTGCTGCGGGAGTTTTAGCGGCGTAGCTGTGGCCGGCCACCCGCGTTGAAGGTAGTCGCCATGTCTCGCTCCGATGATCGTTGGCCGAACGAGCCCCAGGGAATCGAGCGTCCGCTGCCGTCGGAAAGCCGCGGCGCATGGGGCAGCGACGTCGTCGCCGAATTGCTGCGCGCGCTCGACATTCCCTATGTCGCGCTCAATCCCGGCGCCAGTTTTCGCGGCCTTCACGACAGCATCGTCAATCATCTCGGCAATGAGCGGCCGCGGATGCTGCTGTGCCTGCACGAGGAAAGCGCCGTCGCCATCGCGCATGGCTGGGCCAAGGTCGCGAACCGACCGATGGCGGCCATCGTCCACAGCAATGTCGGGCTGATGCACGCGACCATGGCGGTGTTCAACGCCTATAGCGATCGCGTGCCGCTGCTGCTCTTGGGTGCCACCGGCCCGGTCGATCCGGTCAAGCGCCGGCCCTGGATCGATTGGCTTCATACCGCCAAGGATCAAGGCGCGCTGATCCGGCATTATTCGAAGTGGGACGACCAGCCGACCTCGATCCCGGCCGCGATCGAATCGATCCTGCGCGCCTATCAGATCGCCGACACCCCGCCGAAGGGCCCGACCTATGTCTGCCTCGATAGCGAGCTGCAAGAGCGCAAGCTCGACATCGTGCCGCCCCTGCCCGATCCGGTGCGCTTTCGCCCGCCCGCGCCGGCGGTGCCGGCGCCCGACCTCGTGGAAAAAATCGCGCGGAAGCTGCACACGGCCGATCGGCCGCTGATCCTGATGGGACGCGCCTCACGCGGCGAAGCCGCGTGGCGGGCGCGCGTCGCGCTCGCCGAAACGCTCGGCGCCGTGGTGCTGACCGATCTGAAGCTCGGCGGCACCTTTCCGACCGACCATCACCTGCATGGCGCGCCGGCCTCGACCTTTTTCAGCGCCGAGGGCGCGGCGCTGCTGCGCAAGGCCGACACGGTGCTGAGTCTCGATTGGATCGATCTCGCCGGCACGCTCAAGACCGCGTGGGGCGACCAGCCGGTGGGCTCGACGGTCATCCACATCTCGCTCGACCAGCAGCTTCATAACGGTTGGAACTTCGATTATCAGGGCCTGCCGCCGACCGACCTCTATGTCATGGCCGACGCGGAAGCGAGCGTCGATGCGCTGCTCGCCGCGCTGTCGAAACTCGGCGCCCGCGCCCAGCCGGCCTGGCCCGATCGCAAGCCGGCGGCGGCAACGCCTTTGCCCTCCGAAGCGCCGGAGGGGCCGATTTCGGTGCCGCTTCTCGCCCGTGCCGTGCGGAAATGCGCCGCCGGCCGCGACGCCTGTCTCATTCGCGCGCCCTTATCTTGGGCTGGACAGCTTTGGCCGGTGCGGCATCCGCTCGACGTGCTGGGCGGCGATGGCGGCGCCGGCATCGGCTCGGGGCCGGGCATGGCGGTCGGCGCGGCCTTGGCGCTTCGCGATGGCGGCCGGCTGCCGCTCGCCATTCTCGGCGACGGCGATTTCCTGATGGGCGTGACGGCGCTCTGGACCGGCGTGCATTACCGGATTCCGCTGCTGATCGTCATCGCCAATAATCGCTCCTTCTATAACGACGAACTGCATCAGGAGCGCGTCGCGCGGCAACGCGGCCGGCCGGTCGCGAATAAAGGGATCGGCCAGCAGATCGGCGGCCCCGACATCGATCTCGCGGGATTGGCGCGCGCCCAGGGTGCCGCCGGTTTCGGCCCGGTCCGCCATTGGCGCGAGCTTGGCGCGGTTCTCGCCAAGGCACGGCGCGCGGTCGAAGGCGGCGCGCTCGCCGTGGTCGATGTCTGGGTCGAGCCCGGCTACGATCCCGCGACCGCCGCCGCGATGGTCACCCAACCCGACCGCAAGTAAGCATCCGGCCGGGCGGCCGACGAAGACCGCCCGTCCGGCATCGACCTCGGCGCGATTAGTTCGGCATCAGCACCTTGTCGACGACGAAGATGACGCCATTGCTCTGATAGACATCGGCGATCGTCACCGTCGCGGTGTTGCCTTTGTCGTCGGTCACCATGAGATGCTTGCCGCTGCCCGACACCGTCAACATGTCGCCTTGGACGGTCGTCAGTGTCGCTTTGCCGCCGCCATCCATGATTTGGCGGTCGAGCGTCATCGAATCGAGCCGGCCCGGAACGACGTGATAGGTCAGAATCTTGTCCAGCATCGGCTTGTTCTCGGGCTTCAGCAACGTATCGACCGTGCCCGATGGCAGGGCGGCGAAGGCCTCGTTGGTCGGCGCGAACACGGTGAAGGGCCCGGCGCCTTCGAGCGTGTCGACCAGCCCGCCGGCCTTGACCGCGGCGACCAGCGTGGTGTGATCCTTCGAATGCATCGCGTTCTGGATGATGTTCATGCTGTCGTACATCGCGGCGCCGCCGACCATCGGGTCGTTCGCGGCGATGCCGGGGGCGATGATGGAGAGGGCCACGATCGCGGTGGCGCTCAGCAACTTGGTCTTGGTCATGGCTAATCTTGCTCCCTCGTGGTCGCCGCGGGCCTCGGCCTGTCCTCCGCCTGCGCGGCGTTCTCTAGGCCTTACGGGCGGCGTGACCGACCGGATGCAAGGATTTCGCATCCAGATGACGGCGCCGCGCGTATTCGATGAGAGGGCATCGAATATGGAGCCGATCGCGTGCACGGGAGCCCTTCGGGTGGACAAGCAAGTCGATTCCGGCCACCGTGCGACGCGCCGTTGGAACCCTGTTCGCGACATCATGGACGATACGCAAACCGCCACGCTGTCTTCCACCGGAATCCTGATCGCGGCTATTGGGAGGGGTAGCCGCGCCGCGCTGAAGCGCCTCTATGAGCTCGAATCGAGCCGGCTTTACGGCATCGCGCTCCGGATCGCGCGGCGGCCCGATATCGCCGCCGACGTCTTGCAGGAAACCTTCATCCAGGTCTGGCAGAACGCCCGAAGTTTCTCGCCCGAGCGCGGCAGCGGCGCGGCTTGGCTCACCGGCATCGTGCGGTTTCGCGCGATCGACGCGGTGCGCAAGCTCGGCCGCGAGATTCTCTCCGACGACCCGCGGCTCGGCGATGAAGCGATCGAACCGGACGTGATCGAGCGCATCGACGCGAAGGCCGAAGCCGAGGCGCTGCGCCGCTGCCTCGAACAGCTCGACGACAGTCAGCGGCGCTGCGTGGTGCTGGCTTTTGTCGACGGATTTTCGCATGCCGAGATCGCCGAGCGCCTCGCCGAACCGCTCGGCACCGTCAAGAGCCGGGTGCGGCGCGGCCTGCTCTCGCTACGGAGTTGCCTGCAATCATGATCCCGACGAATTCCGACGACCTCCACGCGCTGGCCGGTGAGTATATTCTCGGCGTGCTCGACCCGCGCGACGCCGGCGAGATCGAGGCCGCGCTCGCGACCAATGCCGAGCTGCGCCGCGCCATGGGCTTTTGGGAGGAAAAGCTGCATCCGCTCTCGGCGCTGGCGCCGCCGGCCGAGCCGCCGCGCGAGACCTGGGATCGCATCGTCGCGCGCCTCGACGGCGCCGCTCGCCGTCCCACGCCATCGTTATGGAGCCGTCCGGCGCCGTGGCGTTGGGCGACGGTGGGACTGGCCGTAGCGGCGGCCGGACTCTTGGTCTATATCGCGGCGACCCCGCCCGCGCCGCCGCGCAGTTTCGTCGCCATCCTCCATGCAGCGCAGCAGGAACAGCCAAGCTGGCTAGCGACCGCGGGGCCCGATGGCTTGCTGGTGCGCGCGGTCGGCGCCGCCGCTCCGCCCGGAGGAAAGGCGTTCGAGCTATGGGCGATCGCGCCGGGCGCGGCAGCGCCGCAATCGCTCGGCGTCATTCCCGGCGACGGCGTTTTCCGCCTCGGCCACTTGCCAGCCGCGATCCGCGATGGCGCGACGCTGGCCATCAGCATCGAACCGCCCGATGGCTCGCCGACCAAGCAACCGACCGGACCGGTGGTGTTCGTCGGCGCGTTGAGAACGATGTAGGCGCCGGCGCTTTACCAGCGGCGAACCGGCCCGACATCGACATGAACGAAATCGGATGCCGGATAATAGCCGACGCCGCCCTGTCGCATCGTCAACGCGGCATCCCGCACCGAAGGCAAAGCCCGGCCCGCGATGCGGATATCGATCGCCTTGCCGACGATGTGATAGCTGTGCTCCGCGACGCCATGACCGGCTTCGTGGAGCATCGCGTTGGTCTTGGGCGAACGATAGCCGGAAATGACTTGGAACGGTTGCCGTGTATCGAGCCGCGCCCGCAGCGTGACCAGAAGATCGAGCAGGTTCCGGTCGATCTCGTGCTGTTCGCCGGTACGAAAATCGCGCAGGACCTTATGCACCTCGGCGAGCGCGTCCGGCAGATAATCACCATTCGCCCAATAGACGCCGTTATAGCTTTCGCCGGTGTGCAGGTTATAGAAGCCGAGCCTGCGTTCGGCGCTGGGCGCCATCGCGATCGCACGGCGCGCGACCAGGGCCGATCCCAGCACAATCGCACCGAAGCCGATAAATTTTCGCCGCGAAATCCCGCTCACCGGGCAATTTGCCCGCTAATGACCAACATCCCACCATCCCCGACCAGACGCTCTCCGATGGGGGCTATATAGTTCGGAAACCTCTTACATCACAATCGATTTCGCGGCCGTCAACTTACGACGCCGGGGCCGTGTTCGTTTGCGCCGCCAGCGCGGCGTTCAGCCGGGCGTCACGGCCATAGAGATCGTCGCGGAACTCGACGGTGCCGTCTTCATCGACGAACGCGGTCCAATAAGCAAACACGACCGGCGGTCCGCCGGCGAAATCGATTCGCGTCGTGGTCCCATTGTCGATTGCATCGCTCAGGCGCTGCCGCGGCCAATGGTCATTCCGCTTCAGCAGTTCGACGGCCAGATCGAGCGGCTTCTCGAGCCTGACGCAGCCATGGCTGCGTGCCCGGTCATCCTTGGCGAACAGCGCGCGGGCCGGCGTATCGTGCATATAGACCGAGAACGGATTCGAGAAATCGAACTTGATGCGTCCCAGCGAATTGTTAGGGCCAGGGGATTGAACCAACTGTCCGTTTACCCACTGCATGTCGCTACGGGCGAGATAGTCCGGATCGCGCGCTAGTTTCGGCTCGATTTCGTTCTTGATGATCGAGGCGGGAACAACCCAAGGCGGGTTGAGGACAATCCCTTCGACGGCCGGGCTGAACAGAATCGGCGTCGGATGGCGTGAGGCGCCGACGATCGTCCGCATCGCGAGAACGACATGACCGTCATCGAACAGCTGCGCGGTCTCGCCGGCGACATTCACTTCGATTCGCGTCGGCGGCAGGACGTGGCCGAGATAATGCCATCGCTCCAGATTCACGATGATCTGCCGCTCCTGCTCCTGGTCCGACTGATTGAGCGCGGTGAGTGTCGCGTCCCCCATTCGCCCGTCGCCCGCAAGGCCGTGCCGGCGCTGAAAGGCCTCCAGCGCAAGTCGGGTCGGCGCATCCCAATTGGGACCGAGGGACTCCGCCCGTAAATCGCCCAAGGCGCGCAGGCGGTCCTTGAGCGCGGCGACGCGCGGGTCCAAAGCGCCCGGCTTGAGCGTTTTCCCGGCGAGGATCGGCGGCTGCCCGCCGCGATCGGCACGTTCGCGGTAGGCATGCAAGGCCAGCAGCAATCTCCCATAGGCCGGATCCGCCGGTATCAGGTTCGCGAGCCAAGGCGCGAGGGTTCGCCGCGCCAAGGCGCTCGCCAATCCCGTCGCGAGATCGTCCGGCGGACGGGGAACGTCGACATCGGCGTCAACCGTCGCCAGATCGATCCGGCCCATGACCATGTCGCGCGCGTAACGCAGCGCCGTGGCCGTGGCGACGAAGTCGCGGGCCGCGGTCGTCTCCGCCTCGGGAACGCCATCGAGCGCCGCGACCGCGTCCCAATGATAGCGGGCGCGATCGAGGCCTTGGTCCGGCGCGTCGGCGAGTACGGCGCCAAGGGCCGTGACTTGATCCTCCGACCACGCGCATTCATTGCCCCGATCCAAATAAAATTGGCGGAGCGAATCAATTTCGCGCGGGGTCAGATCCAGGAGGGAGGCGCCGAACGCTTCCGCCGACATTGCGTTCGGACACGGCGCGGCGGCGGCGGGCACGCAAAACAGAACGGCGCCGACACAAAGCAAAAGCCACAGGCGAACGTGGAACCGCATCGACGACCAGGGCGCGGATCGCTCCAACGATCGAACGGTCGCGGCGATGACCCACGTCGTCATGGTTCCAGACCTCTATGTCGTTACGGGCGGCCCGCGCGGCAAAGCCTTGCTCACGACGAGCCAGCGGGCCGGGGCGCGGGCTTGTCCGCGCGCTCCTCGATTGCTCGCAGCGTAGCGGCTCGCGAAATGGCGGCGATAGGATCGGAAACTACTTAACCGGATTCTTCCGCGCGAAGTAGCGGGAGCCGCCTCGGCGTTTTACCAGCCCGCGCCTTCATAATGCGGATGCAGGGGCAGATCGGCGTCGCGCCCGACCAGATCGATGACGCGAT
>JAATGI010000444.1 GCA_015654725.1 Rhodospirillales bacterium | reverse complement strand
TGTTGCGATCCCACAGGCGCTCCAGATGCAGCGCCACCTGCGTTCCGTGGACCCCGATATTGGCGATGGTGCCGCCCGGCGCGATAATTTTTTCGCACAGCTCGAAGGTCGCCGGAATGCCGACCGCCTCGATGGCGGTATCGACGCCGCGCCCGCCCGTCATTTTCATGATCGTCTCGGGGGTCTTGCCGTCGGCGCTGTTGATGACCGCCGTGGCGCCGAAGCGCTTCGCCACCTCAAGGCGATTGTCGTCGAGATCGATCATGACGATGTCGGCCGGCGAATAGAACTGGGCGGTGAGCAGGGCCGCGAGCCCGATCGGCCCCGATCCGACGATCGCGACCGTGCTTCCCGGCTGAACCTTGCCGTTGAGCACGCCGCACTCGAAGCCCGTCGGCAGGATGTCGCTGAGCATCACCAGCGCCTCTTCGTCGGCGCCGTCGGGAATCGGATAGAGGCTGTTATCCGCATGGGGAATACGGACGAACTCCGCTTGCGTGCCGTCGATGCTGTTGCCGAGGATCCAGCCGCCGGTGGTGCAATGCGAATACATCTGCCTCCGGCAATAGGTGCATTTGCCGCAGGCGCTGACGCAGGAGATCAGGACCCGGTCTCCCGGTTTGAACGCCGTGACGCCGGCCCCGACCTGGTCGACAACGCCGATGCCCTCGTGACCGAGAATGCGGCCGGGCTGGCACGTCGGGACGTCGCCCTTGAGAATGTGCAGGTCGGTGCCGCAGATCGTCGTTTTGGTGATCTTGACGATGGCGTCCGTGGGCGACGTGATTTCCGGTTTGGGATGCTCTTGGAGGGATTTCTTCGCCGGCCCCAGATAAACGAGAGCTTTCATCGCTGATATCCCTGTCGTGGTGAAGCGGGCGCGAATTGTCGGTCGCGGGATCGGGCGAGCCGTGGCCTAAGGGCGTTCGGGTGAACGCGTCGATGGTCCGAACCCTAATCGCCGCCCAGCCAGCTCTGTAGGCTCGGAATATACTTAGCCCGTCGTAATCGAGGCTTACGGAAGAGGTAAGGGGAAGAAATGAATAATCAAAATCGTCATGGAGGCGCGCCAAAGCCGGCTCGTCGACGCGACTGGAGGCGTATTCATCATTCGCGGCTGTTCTGGATCGGCGCCTTTCTGTTTTTGGCGGCGATCATGATCGATGTGCTGTCCGACGACCTGTCGTGGCGGCCTCGAATCCATTGAGCTATTCGCGACGACGGGGGCGAACCGATCGTCGCCCAGCCGGAAGCGTCTATCGGCTACATCCGCGCCGCGACGCCGCTGCCGAGATAGGCCGTCCAGAGCCGTTCGTCTTTGGCCAAGCTGGCGCTTGGGCCGGAGGCGACGACGCGGCCGGTGTCGAGCACATAGGCGCGGTCGGCCATGCGCAGCGCGGCCAGGGCGTTTTGATCGGCCAATAGCACGGTGATGCCGGCCTCCAGCAACCGCGATATCGTCGCCAGGACCTCGCGCACCAACAGCGGCGCCAGCCCCAGCGACGGCTCGTCGCACAATAGGAGACGGGGGCGCGACATCAGCGCCCGGCCGACCGCGACCATCTGCGCCTCGCCGCCCGAGAGACTGCCGGCGAGCTGATTTTCGCGCTCTCGCAGCCGCGGGAAGATTCCGAACACCTGTTCCAACGCCTCGTCCAGCGATGCCGGTATCAGAAAGCCGAGCCGCGCATAGGCGCCGAGAATCAAATTCTCGCGCACGCTCATGTCGGGAAAGAGCTGGCGTCCCTCCGGGATCGTGCCGAGGCCAAGACGAATGCGCTGCGCCGTCGGCGTCGCGTCGATCGCGCGGCCTTGGAAGGCGATGGAGCCCGATCGTTTTGGCAGGACGCCGATGATCGCCTTGATCAGCGTGCTCTTGCCGGCGCCGTTCGGCCCGAGGATCGCGATGATCTCGCCATCGTTCACGTCGAGATCGACGCCCTTGAGCGCGTGGATATCGCCATAGGAAACGTGGAGATCCCGGACCCGCAGCATGTCAGGCGCCGAGATAGGCTTCGATCACCGCCGGGTCGCGGGTGACCGCGGCGGGACTGTCGTCGGCGATCTTGCGGCCGAAATCGACCACGACCACGCGATGGACCAGCCCCATCACCAGATGCATGTCGTGATCGACCAACAGCAGCGCGCAGCCGCTTTCCGCCGCGGCCGCCAGCAAGAGATCGGCGAGTTGCCGCTTCTCGACCTCGTTGAGCCCCGCGGCCGGCTCGTCGAGCAGCATGAGTCGCGGCTCGCCCGCGAGCGCCCGCGCCACTTCGGCGATGCGCTGCAAGCCGAGCGGCAACCCGGTGGCGAGCATATTGGCATAGGCGGAAAGGCCGAGGCGCGCGATCCAACGATCGGCGCGCTCGGCGGCGAGCTTTTCCAGCCGGCGATGGCGGCCGACCCGCGCGATCGACGCGATCACGCCGCAGCGTCCGGCGTTGTAGGCGCCCATCATCACGTTTTCGCGCACCGACAGTTCGCCGAACAGACGGACATTCTGGAAGGTGCGGGTGATGCCGGCCTCGGCGATGCGCTCGGGCGCCAAGCCGGTGATGTCGCGGCCGCGGAACACGATGCGGCCGGACGTCGGCGCGATCATGCCGAAGATCGCGTTGAAGATGGTGGTCTTGCCGGCGCCGTTGGGGCCGACCAGCCCGACGATTTCATTCTCGCCGATCGCGAAACTGACGTCGTTGACGGCGCGCAGGCCGCCGAAATTCACCGACAGGCCCTCGACCGCGAGCACGGACGCGCTCATGGCGCCCTCACCGACTCTTTGGCATCCACCGCCGCGCCGGTTCCGCGATGGCTCAGCCGCATCCTGAACCGGTGCAAGGCCGGGTTGGACTGGGTCATCACGATCCCGATCAGCAGCAACCCGAAGATGATGTAATCGATCCCGGCGATGAACTGGCTCGCGACCGAGCCGCTGACCCAGCCGATCAACTGCGGCAGCGCGACCGTGAGCAGCGATCCCGCCAACGCGCCCCATAGCGACAGGAACCCGCCGACGGTCACCGCGGTGAGCTGCTGGATGGTCGCATCCAGCCCGAACGGCGAGGGGTTGACGATGCTGAGATAGTGGCCATAGAGGCTGCCGCCGACGCTGGCGGTGGCCGCGCTGAACGCGAAGATGCGCATCTTCAGCCCGACGACATCGACCCCGCAGGCCCGTGCCGCGGATTCGCTGGAACGGATCGCCAGCAAGGCCCGGCCGATGCGCGATCGGGCGATGCTCATGCCGAACAGCAGCGAAATCACGACGAAGGTCGCGACCGTGTAATACACCGCGGTGTCGCTGCCGAGATCGAATCCGAACAGCGAGAACGCGCCGATCCCGACGAACCCGCTCGGCCCGCCGGTGATCCCGTACCATTCGCGCGCGAAGGTCAGCGCGATCATCAGCAGGCCCAAGCTCGCCATCGACAGATAGAAACCGCGTAGTCGGAAAATGATCCGACCCAATGCCAAAGCGACGACCACCGACAAGGCGGCACCGACCATCAGCGCGAGGATGGGCGGCCAGCCCGATCGCACCGTGAGATAGGCCGAGGCATAGGCGCCGATCATCATGAACGCCGCCTGTCCCAACGACAGCTGCCCGGCGAAGCCGGTCAGCAGCACCAGCCCGATCACCGCCATGGCCTCGATTCCGGCGAAGATCGCGTTCGATACCCAGACCCCCGGCAGCACCGCGCCGATCAGGCCGAGAACCGCGATGCCGATCGCGATGCCGATGAAATCCCGCCGGCCGAAGGTGGTTGCCCGGACGCTGGTGGAGAGAATCTGCTCGGGCCTCTCGTCCTGGGTGGTACTGTTGGCGCCGCCCAGCAGTCCCTGCGGGCGCAGCAGCAAGGCCAGGATCAATAGAGCGAAGATCAGCGCATCCTCGTAATGGGACGAGACGTAGCCGGCGGTGAAGGCTTCGAATATCCCGAGCAGCACGCCGCCGACCAGGGGACCGTAGGCCGTGTGCAGGCCGCCCAGCATCGCGCCGGTAAAGCCCTTGATGCCGAGGCCGACCCCGATATCGACCTGAGCATAGGCGATCGGACTCCACACCGCTCCCACCAGCCCCCCCAAGAAGCCCGCCGCGGCGAAGGCAAAGAGGCCGAGAACCCGATTGTCGATGCCGACGAAACTCGCGCCCAGCGCATTGCCCGAACTCGCCCGCAGCGCGAGGCCGAGCACGGTGCGGCGAAAGAACCAGGTCGTGGCAATGGCGACCACGGCGAGAAGCCCGATCAACCACAATTGTTGCGGCAGGATGCTGACCCCGCCGACGGCAATCGGCCCGCCCGCGGTGAAGGGCGGCACTTGGCGGGGATCGGTGCCCCAGATCGAGGTGACGGCGCCGCGGATCAGGATCGACAGGCCGACGGTGATGATGACGAGTTGCGACATCGTTGCGCGCGTCGACGGCCGAATCGCGAAGTAATAGAATCCGCCGCTGATCGCGGCGCAGATGAGGGCGGCGAGCGGCACCGCGATGAATAGCGGTACCGTGGCCTCGGTCATGACCGCGGTCAGCATGCCGCCCAGCATGGTGAGGTCGCCCTGGGCGAAGTTGATCAGGCCGGTGCTGCGGCTGACCAGGCTGAAGGACAGGCCAACGAAGGCATAGAGCGCCCCGTTGGCCAGCCCCGAGACCGCCGTCTGGACAAGGTCGGTCGGATTCACGCGTCAGCCCGGCCGGGCCGCTAATTCGCCGGCGCCCAGGTCTTGCCGTCGTAGGTGACGATCTGCGCGCCGGCTTCGAGCGATGACCAATGTTGCTCCGGCGTGAAGGTCCAGAATCCTTGTAGCCCGGCGAGGTTGGTGACGTGCTCGATGGCGTCGCGCAGCGCCTCGCGGTCGAGCACTTTCTTGCCGATCGCCTTCCCCGCCGCTTGCGCGATCAGCAGCGCGTCCACCGCCGTCGGCGAGTTCGAATTGGGCGTCTCGTCGGGATGCAGTTCCTTGAAGTATTTGGTGAAGGTCGAGATCGGGCCGTAGAGCGGGTCATCCTTGGGCAAATCGGCCGCCGACGCGACCTTGGCCGCGACGAAGAAGGTCTGCGCGGTGCCCTCGGGCCCGGCATTGACGGCATAACCGACGATCTGCTGGTTCATGCCGACGAAACTCGGCTGTTTCATGCCGAGCTGGACCATCTCCTTGGAAATGAGTCCGCCGACCCCGATGCCGACCGCGTAATTGATCACCGCTTGCGGATTGAGGCCGCGAATGCGGGTGAGCTGGGCGGTGATGTCGGTGTCGGTCGGGGTATAGACCTCGTCCGCGACGATCTCGACGCCGTCCCGTGCGGCCTCCTCCTTGATCGACTTGGCGCTGTCATTGCCGAAGGCGGTGTTGTCGCGGATCAGCGCGACCTTGATACAGCCTTTCTTCTTGAGGAATTTGACCACGGTCGGCACCTGATCGTCGTTGCCGATGATCGCCTTGAACACCCATTTTTTGAGCGGCGCATAGGAAATGCGGCCGGCGGCGATCGCGAACAACGGAATGCCGGCGGCTTGCACCGTCGGCTCGATCGCGACCGTCGGGGCGGTGCCGCCCACCCCCATCAGCATATTGACCTTATCCTGCTCGATCAGTCGCTTGGTGCAGAGCACCGCCTGCGCCTCGTTCGATTGGCTGTCGCATTTGACGACGCTAACCGGCAGGCCGCCGACGCCGCCCGACTCATTGACCATTTTGATGCCGGCATCGAGCCCGTCCATATAGTATTTCGTGATCGGCGCGATCAGCCCGGTGATCGACGCGACATAGCCGACCTTGAATTCGGTGGCGTCCTGTGCCCGCGCGGCGACCGCGCCGAGCACCGAAAAGATGGCGGCTGCGAGCAACATCCAAGATTTGGTCATGGTTTCTCTCCCCAGAGTCAGTTCGTCGCCGGACGATTTTTGTCGGCGCGGCGCCGACCGGATTTTTTAACCGCGACGACTATGCGACAGCCGGGCACTGTCCGTCACGCCCGAGATGGCGCCGCCGTTACTCTCCGGTCTCCAGCCATCGTCCGGCGTCGTCATAGAACGCCTTGAGCAGATCGGGGCGGTCGTCGCCGATCAACTCGGGGTTGAGCTTGTAGCCGCGCTTGAGCTGGGTGTAGCCCATGAAGCGGTAGGACGGGCGCAGCGTCTTGATGATGTCCCAATCGACCGGCAGCGGGTTGCGCGGATCGGTGCATTGCAGATTGTCGCGCTGATAAATGCCCTCGAACGAAGCGAGGCGCCAACCGTCCTTGGTCCGCGCGACCCGCGAGAAGAAGCGGCAATATTGGTGGAAATCGAACTCGATGCCGTCGAAGGTCAGGCGGTCATAGATGAAGGCCGGGCTTTCGACGATGGCGCGGTCGCCCTTGATCTTGTGCGTCGCCGGCATGATCCAGTGTTTGCCGGAGCTGCCTTTCTTCTCCATCTTTTCCCGCGACTGGTCGACGAACCCGGCGATGTCGCCGTCGTACCAGCTGGTGCGGACCGGAGCGCCCGGCACATAGCAGGCGAGCAGGCCCGGCCAGTCGCGCTGGTCGCGGCAGAAACGCTCCCAGCGGACCAGATCGTAAATCTCGGTGCGGTCGAGCAGGGCGATCAGCCGCTGTTCAAGGTTTGCGTCCATCTTCCATCCTCCCTAAAGTTCGCTCCCAAAGCGCGGCGTTGGACCGAATACTAACATTCAAGCGGCGTCCCGGGAGAGACACATGAAGCGCAGCACGGACCGGATTCTCGTCACCCATGTCGGCAGCCTGGTGCGGCCGGTGCCGCTGCGCGAAGCGATGGCGGCGCGAGATCGGGGCGCGCCGGTCGATGCCGCCGCGTTCGATAAATTTCTGGCGGATTCGGTCGCCGAGGTGGTGCGGCTTCAAGCCGAGGCCGGAGTCGATATCCCGAGCGACGGCGAATTCGGCAAGCTCGGCTGGACCAGCTATGTGACGACGCGACTGACCGGCCTCGAGCCGTTCGGCCTCAGGCCGGGCGACCCGCCGCCGATCGATGCGCGCACGGCCGGTCGCGAGGGCAACAAGTTCGTGGAGTTCTATGCCGCCTATTGGCCGGTGCAGTCCTATGACTGGACCGGGCCGGAATTTTTCACCTCGGGAAAGAGGATGCCGCTCGCGACGGCGTCGGCGGCGTTTCAATGCACCGGGCCCATCGCCTACAAGGACGGCGAGATCAAGCGCGACATCGCCAATTTCAAGGCGGCCTTGCGGGGCGGGAATTTCGCCGAGGCCTTCCTGCCCGTCGCCGCGCCGGAAAGCGCCAAGGGCGTGCGGCGCAACCGTTTCTACGCCGATGACGATGCCTTCCTGCAGGCGGTCGGCGACGCGCTGAAGACGGAATACCGGGCGATCGTCGATGCCGGCTTCCTGATCCAGCTCGACGACGCGTTTCTCTCGCACGAATACGATCGGCTGCTGGTCACCCGCAGCGACGCCGAGGTCCATCGCGGCTTCGAGGCCTATATCGACATGCTCAATTACGCGCTTCAAGGCATTCCGGAGGACAAGATTCGCTATCACGTTTGCTGGGGCAGTTGGAACGGGCCCCATACCTCTGACGTGCCGTTGCGCACCATCATCGACCTGATCCTGAAGGTGCGCGCTCAGGCCTATAGCGTGGAGGCCGCCAATCCTCGCCACGAGCACGAATTCCAGGTGTGGGAGGACATCAAGCTGCCCGACGGCAAGATTCTCATTCCCGGCCTGGTTGCGCATTCGACCAACGTGGTCGAGCATCCCGAATTGGTGGCGTTGCGGATAAAGAACTTCGCCAAGCTGGTGGGGCGCGAGAACGTGATCGCCGGCACCGATTGCGGCTTTTCGCAAAACTGGAACACGATCCGCGTTCATCCCTCGATTCAATGGGCGAAGCTGACCGCGCTGGCCGAAGGCGCCCGCCTGGCGTCGCGGGATCTGTGGCGGAAATAGACGGCGGAGAACGACGCCATGGCTCGACAATCCGAAGGCCGCGCCGCAGAAGCGGAGTCCCTCCCGTCATTGAGCGACAAAGCGCGGGAGATGATTCCGTTCTTCGCCGCGCAAGCCGCTGATAACGAAGCCAAGGGCCGGTTGACCGAGGCAACGCTGGCGGGATTGCGCGATGGCGGCTTCGCCGGTTTGTGGATACCGCGCTGTTTCGGCGGTGCCGAGGCATGGCCGCTCGAAGCCTTGGCCGTAATCGAAACACTGAGCTACGCCGACGGCTCGACCGGCTGGGTCCTGATGGCGTGGCAGGTCGCGATGGGCTCCGCCGCCGCTTATCTTCCCCCGGACACCGCCAAGGCCCTGTTCGCCGACCGCATGCCCGTGATCGCGGGGCAGGGCGCCGCCAACGGGCGCGCGATACCCGACGGCAACGGCTTTCGCCTCACCGGACATTGGCAATATGGCAGCGGCCTGTTGCACGCGGCGTATATTCACACCGGCGGCGTGGTGTTCGCGGACGGCGCGCCACGGTTATGGCCGGGCGGCAAGTCCCCGGAAACGCGCATCTTCATCGTGCCGGTCGGCGAAGCGGAATTCCTGGGCAATTGGGACGTCCTCGGCCTGCGCGCCACGGCCAGCATCGATTATTCCCTGACCGATATCTTCGTGCCGGAGGAATTCACCCACAAACAGACCACCAACGTGCCGCTGCAGGGCGGCAATCTCTATTCGCTCGGCATTCAGGGCATGGGAGCGATTTGCCATAGCGGCTTTGCCTTGGGCGTCGGCCGCCGCATGCTGGACGAGCTGCGCGAACTTGCCGCCGCCGAAACCGGCCGTCCTACCCTGTTGCCGCAAAGGGGCGGCGGCGAGAGTTTTCACGAGCAGTTCGGCGCGGCCGAAGCGAAGTTCCGCGCGGTCCGCGCCCTCGCGCACGAGACCTGGGGCGACATCGAGGAAACATTGAAGCGCGGCGACAAATTGAGCACGCGACAGATCACGCTGTCGCGGCTCGCGCTCAACCATATCACCTCGGCGACGGCGGAGGTTTGCACCTTCGCCTACAAATACGCCGGCGGCAGGGCGCTGCGCGCCAGCACGCTGCAACGTTGCTTCCGCGACATCTACGCGGCGACGCAGCACATCACCACCGGCCCCAACATCCTGCGCGAATGCGGCAAGGAGTTGCTCGGCGTGACGCCGGGCAAGGTCTGGGGGCCACGGGGATTGATCGACCCGGAGTGACGCCGATTCGGACCGTCGAGACCAATGTGTTGATTGTCGGCGCCGGTCCGATCGGGCTGAGCCTCGCCATGGAACTCGGTTGGCGCGGCGTCGCCTGCACCATTATCGACGAAGGCGACGGCAGCGTCGAACTCTCGCGCGGCGGCATGGTGTCGATCCGCACCATGGAATATTGGCGTCGCTGGGGCATTGCCGACCGCGTGGCCGGCGCGGGTTTCCCCCAGGAATACGCGCTCAACATGATCTATTGCACGAGCCTCTTGGGCCATCTCCTCGAACGCGACGATTTCCCCTGTCAACGCGACGTCAGGGCGCCGCCGGCAAGTCCCGAGCGCCGGACCTGGTGCCCGCAACTCCTGTTCGATCCGCTGCTTGCCCGCGCGCTCGCCGAACGCCCCGGCGTCGCGATGCGTTACCATTGCCGGCTCGACGGTTTCGAGGAGCGCGCGGATCATGTTCTCGCGCACGCCGTCGATACGCGAACCGGCGAGCGGGTCGATATCCGCGCGCATTATCTCGTGGGCTGCGACGGTGCCGCGAGCCTCGTGCGCGACATCGCCGAAATCCCCTTCGAGGGTAAGGTGCTCGGCTATTCGATCAATATTTATTTCCGCGCGCCGCGGCTTCTCGCCGCACACGATAAGGGCCAAGCCGAGCGCTATCTCTTTGTCGGGCCCGAAGGCACCTGGGCGAACATGACCGTCGTCGATGGCCGCGAAAATTGGCGTATCACGGTGATCGGGTCGGGCGACAAGATGGACCTCGAGCGTTTCGACGCGCGTGGCCAGGTGCGACGAGCGATCGGCGACGACACCGTCGATTTCGCGGTAACCGCCGTGCGGCCCTGGCGCCGGAGCGAGATGAACGCGCGGCACTATCGCCGCGGCCGCGTCCTGCTGGCGGGCGACGCGGCGCACACCATGTCGCCGACCGGCGGTTTCGGCATGAATACCGGCGTCATCGATACCGTCAATCTCGGCTGGAAGCTCGAAGCCGTGCTCGGCGGATGGGGCGGGCCGGCGCTGCTCGATTCCTACGACGCCGAACAGCGCCAGGTCGCGCGCCGCAACGCGCTGGCATCGACGCAGAATTACAAAATGTGGACCGGCCTGTCCGATTTGTGCGGCGACATTCTCGAAAATTCCGGCGAAGGGGAACGCGCGCGCCGCGAGATCGGTACAATGCTCAAGCAAGGGCTGCGGGTCGAATGGGAATGCGTCGGCGTGATGCTGGGTTACCGCTATGAGGATTCGCCGATCTGCGTCGCCGATGGGACGGCGCCGCCGCCGGACCCGCTATCGGACTATGTTCCGACCGCGCGGCCCGGTTCGCGCGCGCCCCATGCCTGGCTCGGCCCGGGGCGTTCGACGCTCGATCTCCTCGGCCGCGGCTTCGTGCTGCTGCGGTTCGGCGGCGCGCCGGACCCGGCTCCTCTCGTCATGGCGGCGCAAACGCAATCATTGCCGCTGGAGGTCGTGGATATTGCCCAACCCGAGATTGCCGCGCTTTATGAGCGTAGCTTGATTCTGATCCGCCCCGACGGACACGTCGCGTGGCGGGCGGATACGGTGCCGAGCGATCCGGCCGATTTGGTCCGGGTGGTTCGCGGCGCGGGTTGAGCGAGACGACGGGAGGACGATGTGGAGATTCGGCTCGGCTGGCGTATGCGTCTCGGCGTGCTCATGCCCTCGGTGAACACGGTGGCGGAGCCGCAATTGACCGCGATGCTGCCGCCGGGCGTCTCGATTCACGCGACGCGCCTCAAGCTCACCGGCAGCACCGACGAAGAATTGCTGGCGATGACGGAGAATATCGAAGAGGCGTCGCTGCTCCTCGCCGATACCGAGCCGCACCGCATCCTGTTCCATTGCACCGCGGTGACGACCTTCGATTCCGGCATCGTCGATCGGATTCGCGATCGGATCACGCGCGCCACCGGCATTCCCGCCACGGTGACCTCCGAGGCGCTGATCGCTGCCTTTCGCGCGCTGGGCCTGCGCCGGCTGGTGATGGTGACGCCCTATATCAAGCCGGTGAATGAGCGCGAGGTCGCCTTCCTGACGCATCACGGCCTCACCGTTTTGCGCGAACATGGACTCGGCCTGCCGGGCGGCAAGGAGTTCGCGACCGTCGAGCCGGCGGCGTGGTATCGCATCGTGATGGCGCATCGCGACGACTCCGCCGACGCCTATTTCCTCAGCTGCGCCCAGGCGCGCAACGCCGAGATCATCGAAGTGCTGGAACACGATCTCGGCCGGCCAGTCATCACCAGTAACCAGGCCGCGCTGTGGCATTGCCTGCGGCAAAGCGGTCTCGACGACCGCGTCGCCGGCTTCGGCAGGCTGCTATCCCAATGAACGGCCCTGCCGCCGCCGATGTAGTGGTGAACGGCGTCCGGCTTCATTTCCGCCTCGACGGTCCGGACGGGGCGCCGACCGTCGCGCTGGTCAATTCCCTCGGCACCGATTTGACGATGTGGGAGCCGCAAATCGCGGCCCTGACACAACGCTATCGCGTCTTGCGCCACGACACGCGGGGTCATGGCCGGTCGGCCGCGCCGCCGGCGCCCTACACGATGGACATGCTGGCGGACGATGTGCTCGGCCTCGTGTCGCATGTCGGCGCCGCGCGCTTTCACGTCGTCGGGATTTCGCTGGGCGGATTGGAGACTCTTGCCATTGGTCTGCGCCGCCCGGCCGGCCTCGCCGGCATCGCGATCTGCGATTCGCGCATCGATGTGCCGCCCGAAGGCGCGAAGGCCATCGACGACCGGGTGCGTCTGGTTCGCGAGCAAGGCATGACGCCGCTGGCCGAAGCGATGATTCAACGCTGGTTCACGCCGCCGACGCTGGCGGCGAAGCCGGCCTATCTCGATTCCGTGCGCCAAATGCTGCTCGCCACCTCGGTCGAGGGCTTCGCCGGTTGCGCCGCCGCGATCAAGGGTTCCGGCCTCGACGCGCGGGTCGCCGCGTTGCGGCTGCCCGCGCTCTTCTTGGTCGGCGATCAAGATGCCGCGTTGCCGGTCAGCCTGATGCAGCAGGTGCAGTCGCAGGTCCCGGGCGCGCGTTCGGCGGTCATCCCGGGCGCCGGGCATCTCTCGAATCTGGAACAACCCGCCGCCTTCAACGAGGCCCTTCTGGCCTTTCTCGATCAGGTTGCGTGACGCGAACGAGCGGACGGCGGCGGAAGCGATGGGAGGAGCAAATCAATGAGCGTGGAACTCGGCAAGACCGAAGCGGAAAAGATTCTGTTCGCCATCGATTACGAATGGCTCGGCAAGCGCCACGAACCGATTATCGAACCCGAACTGCCGATCGTCGATCCGCACCATCATCTGTGGGACCGCGGCCACCGTTATCTGCTCGACGAACTGCTCGCCGATCTCCGTAGCGGCCACAACATCCGGTCCACCGTCTTTCTGCAATGCGATTCCATGTATCGGGCGGACGGCGATCCGGCGCTCGTGCCCGTCGGCGAAACCGAGTTCGTCAACGGCGTCGCCGCCATGAGCGCAAGCGGCCGTTATGGTCCGGCGCGGCTCTGCGCGGGAATCGTCGGCTTCGCCGATCTCCAGCTCGGCGCCGGCGTCGATCGTGTGCTCGAGGCGCATCTGCGGGCCGCCGGCGACCGTTTCAAGGGCGTGCGTTATTGCTCGGTCTGGGACGAGGACAAATCGATCGCGACGGTGCCGATTTTCATTCCCAAGGGCCTGCTGCTCGACGGCAAATTCCGCGACGGCTACGCGCGGCTCGGCCGTTACGGCCTGTCGTTCGATGCTTGGCTGTTCCACACGCAAATTTCCGAACTCGCCGATCTGGCGGGCG
>JAATGI010000142.1 GCA_015654725.1 Rhodospirillales bacterium | reverse complement strand
GTCGCCGAGCCAGAGCCCGGTGCCGATCCGTGGCCGGATCGCGTAGTCGGCGTACGACGAGCGCAGGGCGGCCAGCTCGTCGGCGGTCAGGTGGCTGACCCAGATCACCGGACGCTGGTGCGCGATCCGGTCGAGCCCGGCGGCGACGGCGTCGTTCATCAGCCGGCGCACCTCGCCGAGGTGCGAGCCCTGGGCCAGCGGGAGGTGCAGCGAGACGCCCTCGACGCGCACGGCGCGGTCGCCGGCCAGGACGTCGGCGGCGTCCCACAGCCCGCGCGCGGTGAACCCGTGCCGCTTCATGCTGGTCATCAGCTCGAGCACCACCCGGGCGCCGGGCTGGCGCTCGAGCAGCGGGGCGAGGTCGGCCACGCGTCCGACGGTGTGGATCACCCGGGGGGCCAGGGCCGGGTCGAGCTCGGCGACGAACGGCCGCCACGGGGTGAGTCTTCGACACCGCCATCAGTTCGACCGCGTCGGCATCGCGGCCCGCCTCCCGCGCCAGCGCGGCAATCCGCGCTCGAATGGCCGCGAGGCGCTCGGCGACAGCCTGATCCGCTTCCGGGGTCATGGCTCGCCCCGGGAGGGCATCGCCGCCGCCTGAAGATATTGCAGCATTTTCCAAAAACCCGTTGTAGGATGCCGGCCGCTTTGGGGGATGGAGGGGACGTTTCGGACGAGTCTATCCGGAACGATGGGCTTAAGAGGAGGGTTTTAATGTCCCCACGACTCATCGCCGCCGCCCTGATCGCGACCGCCACCCTGGCTCTTGCCGGTTGCGGCAGCCATTTTTTCGGCGACCCGGTCGATACCAGCCAGACCGACAGCGACGCCAAGCAGCGCGCCGAGGATCCTTATCATACCAATCCCCTGTACAACCCCTATGTTCCGGCCGCCAACGCCAACATCAACCGGCTTCCGGAAGACAACGGTTTCACCCTATTCGGCATGTTGTTCGGCGGCGATAAGAACAAGGGCGGCGGCACGGGGATGGGTGGCGTCGCGGTCAACACCTATCTTTGGCATGCCTCGCTCGACACCATGTCGTTCATGCCGATCGCCTCGGCGGATCCGTTCGGCGGCACCATCATCACCGACTGGTACGCGCCGTCCCAGACGCCGAACGAGCGGTTCAAAGTCAACATCTTCATCCTGAACCGCGAGCTGCGCGCCGACGGCGTTCGGGTCACGGTGTTCCGCCAGAAGAAGGATGAGAGCGGCAATTGGGCCGATGCGCCGGTCGATCCCAAGACCGGGCAGGATCTGGAGAATTCGATCCTGACGCGCGCTCGGCAATTGCGCCTGAGCACGGCCTCCAACTAGCAGCCCGGACGGCGCCGCCCCATTCTCCCGCATGGCTTACGACTCCAAGGCGACCGAGGCGAAATGGCAATCGGCGTGGCGGGGTCGCGCGACCTTCGCGGCGCGGACCGATCCGGCCAAGCCTAAATATTATGTCCTGGAGATGTTTCCCTACCCATCGGGGAAACTCCATGTCGGCCACGTCCGCAACTACACCATGGGAGACGTGGTGGCGCGTTATAAGCGGGCCCAGGGCTTCAACGTGCTGCATCCGATGGGCTGGGACGCCTTCGGACTGCCGGCCGAGAACGCCGCCATCGAAAGCGGCGTCCATCCCAAGGACTGGACCTACGCCAACATCGCGCTGATGCGTGGCCAGTTGCAGCGCATGGGCATTTCCTATGACTGGGCGCGCGAGATCGCGACCTGCCATCCCGACTATTACCGCCACGAGCAGAAGATGTTTCTCGATTTTCTTAAGGCCGGGATCGCCTATCGCAAGGAGAGCTGGGTCAATTGGGACCCCGAGGAACACACCGTTCTGGCCAACGAGCAAGTCATCGACGGCCGCGGCTGGCGCTCCGGCGCTCCGGTCGAGAAGCGGCTCCTGTCGCAATGGTTCCTGCGCATCACGAACTATTCCGACGAGCTCCTTGACGCCCTGAAGACGCTCGAGCGCTGGCCCGAGCGCGTGCGGCTGATGCAGGAAAAATGGATCGGCCGGTCCGAGGGCGCGCGGGTCTTCTTCGCGCTCGAAGGCCGGGCGGACAAACTCGAAGTCTTCACTACCCGGCCCGACACGCTCTACGGCGCCGCGTTCTGCGCGATCTCGCCCCATCACCCGCTCGCGGCCGAGCTCGCGGCGCGCGACCCGGCGCTCGCCGAGTTCATCGCCGAATGCAATCGCATCGGCACCAGCGAGGCCGCGATCGAGACCGCGGAAAAGCGCGGCTACGATACCGGCATCCGCGCCATCCATCCGCTCGACCCCAATTGGAATCTGCCGGTCTATGTCGCCAATTTCGTGCTGATGGAATATGGCGCGGGCGCGATCTTCGGCTGCCCGGCGCATGATCAGCGCGATCTCGAATTCGCGCGCAAATACGCATTGCCGGTCAAGCCGGTCGTGCGCCCCAGGGATGCCGGTGCGAGCTTCGCGGTCGGCGCCGAGGCCTTCACCGATCCCGACGGCGTGCTGTTCAATTCCGATTTCCTGAACGGCCTCTCGGTGCCCGAAGCCAAGAAAAAGATCATCGCGCGGATCGAGGCGCTGGGCGCGGGTGAAGGCACCGTGGCTTATCGGCTGAGGGATTGGGGCGTGTCGCGCCAGCGTTATTGGGGCTGTCCGATCCCGGTCATTCACTGCGGCACATGCGGCATCGTGCCGGTGCCGGAGAAGGATTTGCCGGTGCGGCTCCCGGACGATGTCACGTTTGACCGGCCCGGCAATCCCTTGGACCATCACCCGGCCTGGAAGCATGTCGCTTGCCCGGTCTGCGGCGCCGCCGCCCGGCGCGAGACCGACACCTTCGACACCTTCTTCGAATCCTCTTGGTATTTCGCACGCTTCTGCTCGCCGCGCGCGGCCACGGCGTTCGAGCGCGCCGATGTCGATTACTGGCTGCCGGTCGATCAATATATCGGCGGCATCGAGCATGCCGTTCTGCATCTGCTTTATTCGCGCTTTTTCACCCGCGCCTTGCGCGATTGCGGCTATCTCGATCTCGCCGAGCCGTTCGCCGGCCTGTTCACCCAAGGCATGGTGTGTCACGAGACCTATAAGGACGGCGACGGCAACTGGCTGTTCCCCGAGCAGGTCATGGCCGGCGCGGTCGATGCCCACGGCCGCGCGGTAACTGTTGGGCGCAGCGAGAAAATGTCGAAATCGAAAAAGAACGTCGTCGGGCTTGAAACCATCGTCGAAAATTATGGCGCCGACACCGCTCGGCTCTATCTTTTGTCCGACAGCCCGCCGGAACGCGATTTGGAATGGACCGACGCCGGCATCGAAGGGGTATGGCGCTATGTCAATCGGCTGTGGCGCCTCGCGACCGAGCGGAGCCTGCCGCCGCCCGGCACCGAAGCGGATGGCGATCACCCGGCGCGGCGCGCGATTCATCGCGTCATCGCCGCCGTTACCGACGATCTCGACAAATTCCGCTTCAACCGCGCGGTGGCACGGATTCGCGAACTGACCAATTTGCTCGAAGACGGCGCCGATATTCCCGGCCCGGTCTTGCGCGAAGGCATCGAGGCGGCGGTGCGTCTCATCGGCCCGATGATGCCGCATCTCGCCGAGGAAGCGTGGCAGGCGCTGGGTCACGGCACGCTTCTCGCGGACGAGCCTTGGCCCACGGCCGAAGCGGCGCTATTGGTGGAAGACAGCGTTACCGTGGCGGTGCAAGTGAACGGCAAGCTGCGTGCGACCCTGCAATTACCGCGCGACGCGGATGAGGAAACCGCGTCGGCGGCCGCGCTCGCGCTTGAAGGCGTCACGCGCGCCATGGCCGGCAAGCCGGCGCGAAAGGTCATCGTGGTGCCCAACCGCATCGTCAATCTGGTGGTGTGAGAAGATGCGGCGCGCCGTGTTTGTCCTTCTGCTGTTTCTGGCCCCCCTGCTCTCGGCCTGCGGGTTCGAGCCGCTTTACGCCGAACACGCGCGGACGACGCTGGAACCGCGACTGGCGGCGATCAAGATTCTGCCGATCAAGGAACATACCGGCCAGCTTTTGGAATGGAGCCTGAGCGAGGCGTTCAACCCGGACCATATCGCGGTCGAGCCGCGTTACGCGCTGCATGTCACCGTCACGATGCGGCAGACCAATCTCGCGACCCAGATCAACGCGGTGTCGACGCGCGGCTCCATCGCGGCGGCGGCGGACTGCATCCTGACCACGCTCGACAACAAGACCGTGCTCTATCGCGGCCGGATCCAGTCGGTCGAGGATTACAATATCGTGCAGGACGCCTATGCCTCCGAAATCGCTAAAAACGGCGCCGAGAAGCGCGTCGTCGACGATATTGGCGAGGAGATCGCGACGCGTGTGACCTTGTTTCTGCGCGATCGGGCCGCGGCGCAGTGACCAAGCTCGCGGCCGGGAGGACCGACGCGTTCCTGGCCGCGCCGGACGCCGCCACCCGCGCCGCGCTGATTTACGGCCCCGACGCGGGATTGGTGCGCGAGCGGGCCGATAAACTCGCTCGCGCCATCTGCCCCGATCCGAAGGATGCGTTCCGCGTCGCCGAGCCGTCAGCCGGAGCACTCGCCGGGGATGCGGATTTGTTGGCGGCGGAAGTCGGGCAGATGAGCATGTTCGGCGGCCGGCGCTTGATCCGTGTTAGGGAGGCGGGCGATGCGCTCGGCGCCCTGTTCCAAGGTTTCTTCAAGGCGCCGCCGCCGGGCGACGGTTTCGTTCTGGTCGAGGCCGGCGATTTGCCGAGCCGCTCCTCGTTGCGCCGCGCCTTCGAGGGTGCGGCGAGTGCCGCCGCCATCGCCTGCTATGCGGATAGCGAGCGCGACGTGCGGGCGTTGATCGGCGAGGTGATGGGCGCGCATAAGATCCGGATCGAGGAGGAGGCGCGGGATTATCTGACCGCCAATCTCGGCGGCGATCGCGGCGTCAGCCGGCGGGAACTGGAAAAGTTGGCACTTTATGCCGGCGATGGCGGTGGCGTCGCGCTCGCCGACGCGGTCGCGTCGGTGGGCGACAGCGCCGCCCTCGATATGGACGATGTCGCGGTCGCGGCCTGCGACGGCGATGCCGTCGGATTGGAGCGGGCGCTCGACCGACTCTATCAAGAGGGTGAAAACCCGATCACGGTCATTCGCGCGACGCAGCGCTATGTGACGCGGCTGCATCTTCTGGCCGCGCGGATCGAGACCGGAGCGAGCGCCGACGAGGCGCTGCGTAATCTGCGCCCGCCGCTATTCTTCAAGCTGCAAGACCGGGTCACGGCGCAGCTGCGCTATTGGCCTCGGCGCCGCGCCGCCTCGGCGCTGGCTCTGTTGCTCGAAGCCGAGATCAACGCCAAGCGCACCGGCCCGCCGCCCGAGGCGATCTGCCGCGACGCGCTGTTGCGCATCGCGCGACGCGTCGCCGAGGCGAAGCGGCGGGGTTAGCGGCGCCGTTTCTTGCGCGCCGGCGCGGCATCGCCTATCGTCACGATACCAGCGGGAGAGTGTCGTGAAGACCGTCACGCGCTACGCCAAGAGCGGCAACGTCCATATCGCCTACCAAGTTTTCGGCGAAGGGCCGCGCGATCTTCTCGTGATTCCCGGCGCCACCTCGCATATCGAAATGGCATGGGACAATCCCAACTACGCCCACGCCATGGCCCGACTTGGCGGCTTCGCGCGCGTCATCACCTTCGACAAGCGTGGCCAGGGATTGTCCGACCGCGGCGTCCCGGTGCCGATGCTCGAGGAGCGCCGACGATGTCATGGCGGTGGCGGAGGCGGCGGGTTCGTCGCACGCCGCGATTTTCGCGCAGTCGGAGGGTGGCCTGCTGGCGATGCTGTTCGCCGCCGCTCATCCCGAGCGCGCGTCGGCGCTGATGTTGTTCGGCTCGTTTTCCCATGTGCCGAAGACCCCGGAAATGGAGCCAGCGGCTCGGGCATTGGCCGCCCGGGCGGATAACTGGGACCAAGGTTATCCGGTGGCGTTGATGGCGCCGTCGCGCGTTCAAGACGCCGCGTTTTGCGAGTGGCTGGGCAAGACCTCGCGGGCGAGCGTCGGCGTCGGCGATTACCTTGCCCTGCTTCGGATGGTGGCGGAAACGGACGTGACGCCGGTCTTGCCCGCGATCAGCGTTCCCACGCTTGTTCTTCACCGCGTGCATGAGCGGGTGGTTCCGCTCCAATTGGCGCGCGATATGGCGGCGCGGATTCCGGGCGCCAAATTCGTCGAGATGCCGGGCACCGATCACATGGCTTGGTCGCAAAATGTCGACGAACTCGTGGACGAGATCGAGGAATTCCTCACCGGCTCGCATCACCGGCCCGAGCCGGACCGCATCCTGACCACGGTGATGTTCATGGACATCGCCGATTCGACCGGCCACACGGTTGAGCTTGGCGATGCCCGATGGCGCGAGTTGTTGCAACGCTATTACGGCGTGGTGGCGCGCAACTTGGAGACCTTTCGCGGCCGCCAGGTCAACAAGGCCGGCGACGGCATCCTGGCCTCGTTCGACGGGCCGGCGCGCGCGATCAAATGCTCGCTCGCGATCAACCAGGCCGTCGATTCGCTCGGCCTCAATGTCCGGAGCGGGATCCATACTGGCGAGTGCGAAATCATCGGCGACGATCTCGCCGGCATCGCGGTTCATATCGGCGCCCGCGTCGGCGCGCTGGCCGAGCCGCGCGAGACCCTGATTTCGAGCACGGTCAAGGATTTGGTCGCCGGCTCCGGCCTCAATTTCGCCGATCGCGGGTTGCGTCCCTTGAAAGGCGTGCCCGGCGAGTGGCGCCTGTTCGCCGCGAGTTGATTTTTTGAAACGCCAAGCCTGCCTGGCGGAAGCTGGGACGCGGAGATTCCTTCCTTGTCGAAGCGGCGATTTGGCCTGACCGCCGAAAAGAAAAAGTGTGAACCACCAAGACACCAAGACGCCAAGTCCTTTTCGCCATTAGGCCACGCGCCTCTCCGGCGAAAGCCGGAGTCCACGGTGAAATAGGTCCCGGCCTTCGCGGGAACGGGAAAGCGGTCGGATCAGGCGCTTGGCACCTTGGTGGTCCAAACCTTTAGTTCTTCCCTCACTTCTCGACCAACACCGCGCCGGTGGACATGGGCTGAACGCTGCGTTGATAAATCCCGAGCCAGCCCGGCGCCGGTTTCAGCTTCGGCGGGCCGAGTTTCTGACGGCGCGTCGCGAGTTCCGCTTCGGGCACATCGAGATCGAGCTGGCGCCGATCGACATCGATGACGATGCGGTCGCCGGTCTCGACCAGCGCCAGCGGCCCGCCCACGGCCGATTCAGGCGAGACCTCGGCCACGGTCAGGCCTTTGTTGCACAGGCCCGAAAGCTGGCCGTCGCTGACAAAGGCGATCTGGTTCTGCAACCCCGCCGAATCCACCGCGAACACCACCATCGAGGCCGGTCCCGCCATGCCAGGCCCGCCTTTCGGCCCCATGCCCCGCACCACCAGCACCTGACCCCGCTTGACCTCGCCGCGTTGCACGGCGGCGATGGCGTCGGGGCCGTTATCGAACACGATCGCCGGCCCGTCGAATTTGGAAATGCGGCCCGGCCCGCGCAGCCCGAGCTTGCAGATGGCGCTTTCCGGCGCCAGCGAGCCGCGCAAGATGGTGATCGGTGCCTCGGTCGAGAAGGCGCGCGATACCGGGCGAATCACCTCCGGATTTTTCACCGTGACGCCGGCGAGATTTTCACCGACGGTCTTGCCGGTACAAGTCAGCGCCTTGGTATCGAGTAGCGGCTCCAACTGTTTCATCAGTGCGCGGCAGCCGCCCGCCGCCTCGAAATTCTCGATCGATTCCTCGCCGTTGGGCCGCACCGCGCTCAACACCGGGATTTTGCCGCCGAGATCGTTGAACATCTGGAAGACGTCAAGATCGAGGCCCGATTCAACCGCGATCGCCTGCAGATGCTTGATGCAATTGATCGAGCCGGAGACGCCGAGCACCGCCGCGACGGCGTTGTGGAACGCGCCCTTGGTCATGACTTGGCGCGGCTTCAAATCCTCCAACACCATATCCACGATGCGCGCGCCCGCCGCCTTGGCGAAGCGGAACATGGCGGGCGAGTTGGCCGCGACCGGCGCGCTGCCGGGCAGCGCCATGCCGATCGCCTCGCACACCACATGCATCGAATTCGCCGTCGCCATGCCCGAGCACACGCCCGGCCCTTTGATGGCGTTGTCGGACATGAGGCGAAGCTGCTCTTGGCTGAGCTTGCCGAAGCTCGCTTGCACCGAGCCGAAAAACACCTCCTCGATATCGACATGGTGGCCGTCGACCTCGCCCGAGGGCTGATAACCGCAGACGACCAAGATGGTGGGAATGTTGAAACGCCCCGCCGCCATCATATGCGCGGGCGGAGTCTTGTCGCAGGAAGAGAGACAAACCATGCCGTCCAGTTGCGCGCCTTCGACCGCGATCTCGATATCGTTCACGACGAGATCGCGGCTCGGCAGGATATAGCCGCCACCGCCGCCGGCGCCGCCCCGCCCGATGATGAAATCCGAGGGTGCAGCCGTCCTGATCTCGAACGGCAGGCCGCCGGCGGCGCGCACCGCGTCCTTCACCACTTTCGCGACGCCATCGAGATGCGCGAAGCAGATCGCGAGCTCGGAAGACGTGTTCACCACCGCGATCTTGGGCTTCTGCATGTCTTCGTCGGAGATGCCGAGCGCCTTCCATTGCGCGCGCCGCACCGCCTCGCGGAACGAGCCCGGCTCGAAATTGCTCCTGAGCTTGAAGTTTTTGTTTGCCTCGGGCATGGCGACCTCCTCGAAATTCTTCCTTGGATGCTAGCGCCCGCTATCTCGCGGCACAACACGACGGTAATATGCGGGGTTACGGCGCGCGCGCAATGCGCGTTGGGGGAACCATGCGAAATTCGCGGCGTTTGCTCTTTGCCTTGGCCGCGCTCGTGCTCGGTGCCGGCCAAGCCTGGGCCGGACAAATCGTGGTGCTCGAGGCCGAGCCGGCGACCTCGACGCTGCGGACCGGCGCCATCCTCGACGGCAATCAGGAAATCACAGTGCCTCCGGGCACTAGTGTCGTGCTGATGGATGAAGTAGGACGGGTGGTCACCGTCACCGGCCCCTATCGCGGGATTCCCGGCGGCGCCGAAAGAAAGGACGGACCGGGCGCATTGAAGCGTGTCGCCACGGCGATGCTAACGGCGGATTTGACTGAGATCGTGGGCGGCGTGCGCGCCGCGGGCGAGGCGGGCAAACTGGCCCCGCTCGATCCTTGGTTTCTCGACGTCACCAGCAATGGCACCAAGTGCGTCCGCGCCGGAAGCGGTATCGTGCTCTGGCGGCCGGTGCCGCGACGGGACACCGAGATCGCGATCACCGCGCTGGCCGGCGGCACCGAAGCCAAGATCGCTTGGCCCAAGGGCGAGGCGACCGTCGCCTGGCCCAAGGAGGTGCCGGCGCGGGACAACGCGGTGTTCCTGCTTCAGCTTCAGGACCCACGCACCAGCCGCAAGATCAGGCTGCGGATCATCGCCGCCGCGGCGAGTTCGGACGCCGACGATCTTCTCGGCTTGTTGGATTCGGGTTGCGCTGCTCAAGCGCGAATCCTGCTCGCCTCGCTGGCCGGCCACGTCGTCGAGGGCGCCGCGGCAAAGAGCGGCGCACTGTTTCGATGACAGACCCCAATCTGACCTATGGATTCGTGATCGAGACTGCTTCCCAACTGTGGTTTGCGTCAGAGGCTGCCGATAACACGGCCAAATATTCATACTTGACGGCAACACCGCTGGCCGGATCGAGATAAAAATGTTCGATCCCATCCTCAGCCCGATTGTTCACCCCGGCTTCGAGCCTTTGGGTACGGTTTTTACGCTCGTGCGTCACTTCAAAGACCTGGAATGTGCCGGCTGGAACAGTGATCGTATCGGTGCGCGTGACTTCGTATCGTTCGCTGTAGAGAAGAGCGAAGTGTCCGCCCGTCGAGACCCAGTCAAATGCCACCTTCTTGCCGACTTGCAGCGGCCATAGCTTGGCCACCTCGTCTTTGGCCTTAGAAAAATATTCTTCCGATCTAAAAATCGACACGCCGTGGATGAGCACCCCACCATAGGCGCAAAGCGGCTGACCCGGGCCGTTTAGGGTTGCCGTGCCACAACAGGACAGTCCGTCGACCTTCTCGATTCGAAATGAACTCCCGTCCGACTCGCGTATTTCGGTGCCGGGCGCCGGACAGGCCTTGGTCGCGGGAGCCAGCGATGATGGCGCTTGAGCCAGCGATGATGGCGCTTGAGCCAGCGCCGGCGGTGTCGCCATCGCGACCTGCTGTGCCGCCGCTTCGATCTCCTCGATCTTGAGATTAGCCAATTCGATGAATTGCCCGTTCGGATACTTGGCGAGATAGGCGCGAAACGCCTCCGCGTTCTTGTCGTCCTTGACCGAGTTCCAGAACGCGATTTCGGCATCCTGGCCGGTATTGGCGGCCGGTTGCGGCAGGGGCGGCGGCGCGGCCATTGCCGGTTGCGGCGCCACGAAATAAAACTCGCCGGTGAGTGAGGATTCCTCCCACGGCGTCTGCGCGTCGCCGGTGACCGCGACGCGTACCCGCTTGAACACATCCTCGGCGGTCAGGCCAGGGGTTTGCATCGCCTTCAACAGTTCCGTGGTATAGACGCCGTTAGCGCCCTCGCCATCCATCGCCACCTTGCCCGGCGCGGTGGAGTAGGCGATCAAGGTCCCTTTCGGCGCGTCGTCCACCGCCGCCAACCCACCGCCGCCGACGCTGCGGAACTTCCGCTCGAACGGATTATTCCGGCACGCATCCAAGATCACCATGTTGAAGCCGGTTTCGGCCAGCGTCATCTGGTCCAGCACCAGATCGACATCCGTGGTTTCGACCTTGACCGCGCCCTCGGCGGCCAATTCGGCATCCACCGGGATCAGGTAATTCTTGCCGTTCACCTGCATGCCGTGGCCGGAATAGAAGAACAGGCCGACGCCGCCCTTGGCGAGGCGTGTGCCGAATTCGACGATGGCGCGCTCAAGCTTCTGCTTGGTCGCGTCCTTGACCTCGATCACCTCGAAGCCGGTGGCGCGCAAACTCCGCGCCATCGCGTCGGCGTCACGGGTGGGATTGCGCAATTTCGGCGCGTTCTGATAGCTGGCGTTGCCGACCACCAAGGCGACGCGCTTGCCCTCGGTCTCGGCATGCGCCGCGCCGCAAGCCATTCCCACCGCCAGCGCAACCGCCGCCAATCCAATGAGTCGCCGTATGGCCCCCCGCTCGCGGAAATAATGGCTTAGGCGCCCTCGGCCGCGCAAGCCCCGGCGCCGTGCATCTATTCGCCGCAAGGAACGGATGGATCGTGCCCGCCAAACCCCTTATCAACGGGCGGCGATGGCCGAGAGCGAGGGGATCGAGGAAGCCGGGAGCGGCATGGCGGGCGCGAGCGTGGCCGCGCCCATGCCGCTGTTCGTGCTCGGCCTCGCCTGTTTCGCCTCGAATATTTCGGTGCGCGCGATCGACCCGATGTTGCCGCTGGTGGCGGGGCAGTTCGGCGAATCGCTGCACCGCGCGGCTTGGCTCGTGACCGCCTATGGCCTTTCCTACGCGGTATCGCAGCCGATTCTGGGACCGCTCGCCGACGCGTTCGGCAAATCGGTCGTGATCAAGATCAGCCTGGCGCTGCTCGCGGTGAGCTTCGCCGCTTGCGCCGTGGCGCCGAGCTTCGCGACGCTGATGGCCGCCCGCGCCGTGAGCGGCGCGGTGGCGGGCGGCATCGTACCGGCGGCCTTTGCCTTGGTCGGCGACCGGGTTGCTTTTGCCGTGCGC
>JAATGI010000327.1 GCA_015654725.1 Rhodospirillales bacterium | reverse complement strand
GCGGGGAAAGGTGGCATTGTCGCTGTCCGACATGATGTACGCCGCGTGGCTCCGCTCGCTGCCGAATGCTTATGCCAATGGCTGACAGGGCGACGAGCCGATACCCAGATGGTTTTGCGCTCGATCATGATCGAGCGGAATTGGGTGGAAGCTCGTCATGACTCCGTTGACCTCGCCGTCGCGGCGCTGCAAAGAGTGGCGTTCATCATGGGGAAGCCGCGGCGCCCCTGGACCGTCAAGCGATTGCCACTCGATTCGATCACCGATGAGAGACTAAGGCTTCTGCTCCGGATCCACGGCCAAGCGCCAGATCAGGTGATCTCTACTGCAGCCTCTGTTGGCGCGTTTGTGGATAGCAGCATTTTTTCGGTCGAGGGAGAGAATGTAACTTCTCTATTTAGCGCACCTAGATTCCTGATCAGTCGACAGGCAGTCGAAGGTAGAAATATAATGTCAATATCCGACACCGATTACGCCGTAATGGTTCGATCACGTCTCCTGACGACCATACGTGAAGGGCCAATCTACTGTGAGCTCTCCGGCACACTGAATAACGAGTACCTTCATTATCTGAACCTTGCCATTCCGGAACCCGGCGTGCACGGGAAGGTAATCACTTCCACCGTGGTGCTGAAGCACGAAATTCTCGCCTGACACCAATTACTCAAAAGGAAAAAACCGTCCGTTATGAAGGCACGCACAACCAGTGTTATATTTGAGCCATGGGAGCAGATGTAGCACAACTTAAACAGGCGATTGAAGCTAGGCACGGTGGCGTGGCAACGCTCGTTCAATCCGTCCCCGTCTCGGAATCCTTTGGTGGCGGTTCGGAAGGCGTGGTGCACATATTTAGCCTAAAGGACAATCCCACGGCGACGCGCGCTTACGCCTGGTCCTGCGAACTACGTGATGGCAAGCATGAGATTTTTGCCGTACTTCACACCGACATGATCGATTCGCCGGCTGCAGCGATGCGGGCGGCTACCCTGCCGAGGAATTTGGCAAATTGTTCAAGATAAAGGTCTCGACGAATTTTCCGACCGAACCGATCGCGCGGCAAACGCCGGGGCGGCAAGGCATCTGGAAGGACTGCGTTTTCTTTATCAACGACCCGTCGATCAATGAATGCGACCACTGGGTCGTTCTCGACGGGCTGGCGGCGCCCGACACGGCGCGGATCAATTCTGGAAATGTCATCCTCATTACGATGGAGCCGCCGGCAAAAAAATATGCGACGCTATTTTTCAATCAATTCGACCTGGTCGTTACCAGCCACAGGCATATTCGGCACCCAAACTACCGGCATGATTTTCTCGGGCTGCCGTGGCACGTCGGCCTCGATCGCGGCCCTCGCGGCGCTCACGGCGAAGATGGCTTCCGAACGGCGATCGATTTCGATGGTTTCGCCGCGATGCCGCCGCCGGCCAAGCCGAAATTGATGTCGACGATCTGCTCGGTCGCGTCCCATTTCCCGGGCCATCGCCTGCGGCAAGAATTCGTCGAGCGGATGCGGCGGGAATTTGGCGATCGAATCGATATTTTCGGCCGCGGGGTTCGCCCCGTCGGGGACAAATTCGAGGCCATGGCCGACTATCGCTTTCACGTCGCCCTGGAAAATTCGTCGACGGCCGATTATTGCACTGAAAAGCTCACCGATTGTTATTTGTCGTATTGCTTTCCGATTTATTGGGGCGCGCCAAATATTTCATCGTATTTTCCGGATAACAGCTATTTGAATATCGATATCACGCGGCCCGATCACGCCATCGCGGCGATCGCGTCGCTGCTGGCGTCCGGGATGAGCGAAGATCGGCGGCAAGCGATGCTGCAAGCGCGACGGCTCGTGCTCGACCGCTACAACACATTCGACGTGATGCGGCGCGTTTGCGGTTCAATGCCGGCGAAGCCCCGGCGAACGCTCACCTTGCGCCCCGAACGCCTTTATCGCGGAACCTTGGTGCGCCGAACGACCCGGCGGCTCAAAGCCGCGATCAACGCGCGATGGCCCTCCAAATGACGAAACGCGCGCTGATCACCGGCATCACCGGCCAAGACGGCTCTTACCTGACGGAGTTGCTGGTCGGGAAAGGCTATGAAGTGCATGGCGTGATGCGCCGGGCCAGCGTCTTCAACACCGACCGCATCGATCACCTGTATCACGACCCGCATCTGCCCGGTCCGCCGGTCCGTCTGCATTACGGCGACCTGACCGATGGCACGAGCCTGCGCCACATCCTCGACGCGGTGCGGCCCGACGAGATTTATAATCTCGGCGCGCAGAGCCACGTCCTCGTCTCGTTCCAGATTCCGGAATACACCGCCGACACCGTGGCCGTGGGCGCGTTACGGCTCTTGGAAGCGGTGCGCGATTTCGTCGGCTCGCGCGGCGGGGCGGTCCGGCTCTATCAAGCCGGCTCGTCGGAGATGTTCGGCGCCGCCCCGGCGCCGCAAAGCGAGGCGACCCCGTTCCATCCGCGCAGCCCCTATGGCGTCAGCAAGCTGGCCGCGCATTGGTACGGGGTCAATTACCGCGAGGCTTACGGCCTGTTCGTTTGCAACGGCATTCTCTTCAACCACGAGAGTCCGCGCCGCGGCGAGACCTTCGTGTCGCGCAAGGTGACGCGGGCCGCGGCGCGCATCAAGGAGGGGCTGCAGGACAAGCTCTATCTCGGCAATCTCGAGGCCAAGCGGGATTGGGGCTTCGCCGGCGATTATGTCGAGGCGATGTGGCTGATGCTGCAACAGGACGTGGCCGAGGATTTCGTCATCGCCACCGGCGAGGCGCGCAGCGTCAAGGAGCTCGTCGAGCTGGCCTTCGCCGAGGTCGGGTTGGAGTGGTCGAACCATGTCGAATTCGATCCGCGCTACCTGCGCCCCACCGAGGTCGATTTCCTTCAGGGCGATGCCGGCAAGGCGCGGCAACGCCTGGGCTGGCGGCCCAAGACCGGGTTCGTCGAATTGGTGCGCATGATGATCGCGCACGATCTCGACCTCGCCCGCCAGGAGCGCATGCTCAAGGGCGCCGGCTACGCCGCCCCGCCGCGCGGCGCCGCCACCCTGAAGCAGCATTAGCGCGATGACGGCGCCGATCGTTTACCCGCTCGCCGGCAAACGGGTCTATGTCGCCGGCCATCGCGGCATGGTGGGAAGCGCCTTGGTGCGCCGCCTCCAGCGCGAGCCTTGCGACATCGTCACCGTCGAGCGCGGGCAGGTGGATTTGCGCCACCAGGCGGCGGTCGGCGACTGGCTGAACGCGACCCGGCCCCAGGCGGTGTTCGTGGCGGCCGCCACCGTCGGCGGCATCCTCGCCAACGACACCCGGCCGGCGGAGTTCCTTTACGACAATCTCGTCATCGAAACGAACCTGATCGAGGCCGCGCGCCGCGCCGGCGTCGAAAAACTGCTGTTCCTGGGCTCGTCCTGCATATATCCGCGCTTGGCGCCGCAACCCATGCCGGAAGACGCGCTGCTGTCGGGTCCGCTTGAGCCGACCAACCAATGGTATGCCATCGCCAAGATCGCGGGCCTCAAACTCTGCGCCGCCTATCGCGCGCAATATGGCTGCGACTTCATCTCGGCGCAGCCCACCAATCTCTATGGCCCCGGGGACAAGTTCGATCTCGCCGCGAGCCATGTCGTCCCGGCGCTGATCGCGAAAATGCATCACGCAAAAGTGACCGGGGCGCCGAGCGTCGAGATTTGGGGCACCGGCACGCCGCGGCGCGAATTTCTCCATGTCGACGATTTGGCCGACGCGCTGGTGTTTCTGATGCAGCGATATTCCGAGGACAGCCACATCAATGTCGGCAGCGGCGAGGAAGTCAGCATCGCCGAACTGGCGCGGGCCGTCGGCGAGGCCGTCGGCTTTCGCGGCGCATTTCACTATGCAGCCGACAAGCCGGACGGCGCGCCGCGGAAATTGGTCGATCGGGCGCGGCTCGAAGCCCTGGGCTGGCGCGCTTCGATCTCGTTGCGCGAGGGCCTCGACGACGCCTATCGCTGGTATCGGGCGGCCGCGGATCGCGCGGCCTAGAACACTCTAAAAAACGGCGGCGCCCGCGCCAGCTCATGACCAACGAGCGGTTTCACGACCAGCTCATCGCCTTGCTGGATGGCCCCGGGGGCGCCGCGCTGGTGACCCGCGCGCTCGCCGGCGATCCCGACCAAATTCGCGCCCTCAATCGCGGCCTGGCCCGCGAGCGGCTCGAGCTTCAGTGACGAATCGTCGGGCGGTGCCAACGCCTGGATTCGAGGCGGCCGTTAATAGATCGTTGACAAGAGCCTAGGCAGCCATTACTGCGATTGACGGCACCCGAGGCTAATCAGCCTCGCCTGGGGCAGTCGGCATTTGGGGGAAACCGGCGTGAATTGGGGCGGGACGAAGGTCCTCTTCTCACTCTTACTGCTTGCGGCGGCGTTGACGGCGGCGCCAAGGTCGACGTTCGCGGCGCATGGGCCCAAGGGTGGGACCTTTCAAGAGACCCACTTCGAGGTGGTCAAAAACTTCGGACCGCGTAACAGCGGTTCGGGCAATGTCGTGAATAATTGCAGCGTCTCCGCGACGGTGACGGGCAACACCGTCAATAACGGTATGACGGCGGACGCGCCGGCCAACAAAGGCTCGATCGCGACCGGGACCGGCAACTCGAACTATTTCGCCATTTCGCAAGACGATGCGTCGGAAGGCATCGACATCCTTTTCAGCGGGCAGACGAATACGGGCCTGATCGACGCCGCCAATTTTGGCAACAATTCGAGCAGCAATTCCGGCCACGCCTCGCAGGTGCTGAACGCGACGCAAACCAACACGAACAGCACGTTGACCGCGACCGCCACCAACAGCACCGGCTGCAGTTTCTCCGGTCCGCTCAATCACGGCGGCCACATCACCGGCCATTGATTGTCGGTCAGACCGGTGCCGGCGCGCGGAATTCGAATCGCGGACCTGCCGATTACAATAACCGTGGCTTTACGACGATTCCCCTTCCTCGAATCGGCTCTTGGGGAAGCTTTTAGGCCCGAATAGCGCCAGGAGCGCTTCGAGAATGCTCCGCGGGTTCGGCGGGCAACCCCGGATATGGATATCGACGGGAATGACGGAATCGACGCCGCCGACGCAAGCATAGCCGCCGGCGAACAAGCCGCCATCGACCGCGCAGTCCCCGACCGCGACGACCCATTTGGGATCGGGCGTTGCCCGATAGGTCCGCTCCAACGCCTCGCGCATGTTCTTGGTGACGGGGCCGGTGACGAGCAGCACGTCGGCGTGACGCGGCGACGCGACGAAACGCAACCCGAACCGTTCGAGATCGTAGAACGCGTTGTTGAGCGCGATGATCTCCAACTCGCAACCGTTGCACGAGCCGGCATCGATTTCGCGAATGGAAAGACTGCGACCGAGGCGCTTGCGCGCCGCGCGGTCGAGCGCCGCCGCCAATTCGGCGGTGGCGCCTTCGTCCGGCGCCGGGGCTCGCTCGGTCAATGGTTTGCGGATCAATCCTTCGAGGAGATGCTTGCGCATGAGATGCCGTCAGAGATCGTGGCCGGAGTAGGAGCAATTGAAGGATTTATTACAGAGCGGGAAATCCGCGACGATGTTGCCTTCGATCGCCGCTTCCAGAAGCGGCCATTGGAACCAAGACGGGTCGCGCAAGTGACACCGCGCGATTTTCCCGTCTTGTCCAAGCCGCAGCCAAACCAAAACATCGCCACGAAATCCCTCGACCAATGCCATGCCTTCGCGCGCTTCGGCGGGATTGGGAAGCGCGGCCCGTATCGGCCCGGCCGGCAATCCGGCGAGAAGCTGCCGAACCAAGGATAGGCTTTGCTCGACTTCACGGATGCGAATCCAAACCCGCGCATTGACGTCGCCGTCGTCGCGAATCGGCACCTCGAAGTCCAACCGGTCGTACGGCGCGTAAGCGAGGTCGCGCCTGGTATCGAAATTTTGCCCCGACGCCCGGCCGACGTAACCGCCGGCGGCGTATTGCCGGGCCAGCGCCGCGCGCAGCACGCCGGTACCGACGGTGCGGTCCTGCAACGACGCTTTGTTGTCATAAAGACTGACCAAAGCCGGAAAGCGCCGCCCAATCTCGTCCAGCAGCGCGCCGAGGAACGCGACTTGCTCATCCGCGAGATCGACCGCGACGCCGCCCGGCACGATGCAATCGCGCATCAAGCGATGACCGAACGCGGCGTCGGCGGCGCGTAAAGTCCGCTCGCGCAGCACGCCGCAATGGGCGTGCATCATTGCGAACGCGGCGTCATTGCAGATCGCGCCGAT
>JAATGI010000432.1 GCA_015654725.1 Rhodospirillales bacterium | reverse complement strand
TCGAACGGCCGCCGCCGCACCGCGCGATCGCGATAACCGACGGCGGTTCGGGCGACGATCCAGCGCGCGACCTGATTGCGGCGCGCATTCACTCGCGTCACCCGCGCGGCCTCGGGATCGATGTCGCAAGCGAGCACGGGATGCCGCCACCGCTTCGCCGCGGCGATGGCGAGAATGCCGGTGCCGCATCCCATGTCGAGGATTCGCATGCGAGCAGATGCGTCTTCATTCCCTCCCCCTTGATGGGGGAGGGAAGCGAGCGGCGCAGCCGCGAGCAGGGTGGGGGTGGGGGTGCGACCGAAATCACCCCCACCTGAAATGCCTCGCTGCCGCTCGGCATTTCCTCCCTCCCCCATCAAGGGGGAGGGATTCTTCTTGGATCCTCTCTTCGCAACCAAATCCAGCGCCAGCAAACATCCTCGCGTGGTGGCATGCTCGCCGGTGCCGAAGGCGGTCGCGGCATCGATGACGATCTCGATCCTGCCCGCCGGCGCGCGAGCGCGGTCATGCGAGCCGTGAATGAACCATCGCCCGACCCGGATCGGCGGAAAGCTGGCCTGATTCTCGGCCACCCAATCGCGCGGGGCCACGCGATCGAGCGACAACGCGACGGGCTCACTCAGGGCCGCCGCCAGCACCGCTTCAACCAGCGCCAGATTGGGCTTATCGCGGGCGAGACCTTCGACGCGCCAGCCGCCGCCATTCTCAAACGCGCTGACGGTCTCGCATTCGCCGGCGAAGGCCGAAGCGACGATGTCCGCCGCGCCGGCGTCCGATACGTCGGCGGCAAGACGCCACAGCCCGATCCCTGTGCTCAATCCTTCCCCGCCGCTTCCGCCTTGGTGACGAAACTGGCGATCACCATCTTGGCGCCGGCCTTGTCGAAGCCGATCGAGAGCTTGTCGTCCGCGACCTGATGCACCGTGCCGTAGCCGAATTTCTGGTGAAACACCCGATCGCCGATCCGATACGTGCCGGAGTGTTTCGGCATCGGTTCGGCGACGTAGCTCGCGCGGCCCTCGATGAGCGGCGCCTTGAAGGAGCGCGGCGCCATGATCCGGGTGCGCGGCCAAGCGTCGCCGCCGCCGCGATAGTCGAGCGCGGCCTGGCGCGGACGCAAGCCAGGCTCGGCCCTGAGTTCGACATGATCGGACGGCAGCTCGTCGATGAAGCGCGACGGCATCGCCGATTGCCAGGAGCCGTGCATCCGGCGATTGGCCGCGTAGGAGACATAGGCGCGCTTTCGCGCCCGCGTCAGCCCGACATAGGCGAGGCGGCGCTCTTCTTCGAGGCCGGGGAGGCCGCTCTCATCCATCGCGCGCTGATTGGGGAACAGCCCCTCCTCCCAGCCGGCGAGAAAGACGACGTCGAATTCGAGGCCCTTGGCGCCATGCAGCGTCATCAGGCTGACCATGTCGCCGCCGCCGCCCGCCACGTTTTCCATCACCAGCGCGACATGGTCGAGAAAGCCGGCGAGATTTTCGAACTCGGCCATCGCGCCGACCAGTTCCTTGAGATTTTCCAGCCGGCCCGGCGCGTCGGGCGATTTATCGGCCTGCCACATCGCGGTATAGCCGGATTCATCGAGCAGCAGCGCGGCCAGCTCGGGGTGTGGCAGGTTGGCCGCGACCTCGCGCCAGCGCGCGATCTGCGTCAGGAATTCGCCGAGCGCGCGCCGCGCCGCCGGCTTCAATTCGTCGCTGGCGATCAGGCGCGCCGTGGCGTCGGCGAGCGGCACCTGCTCGGCGCGCGCCAAGCGATGCAGCGCTTCGAGGGTGGTGTCGCCGATGCCGCGCTTCGGCACATTGACGATGCGCTCGAAAGCGAGATCGTCGGCGGGCTGATGCACCAGGCGCAGATAGGCGAGCGCGTCGCGGATTTCCTGGCGTTCGTAGAAACGCGGCCCGCCGACGACGCGATAGCGCAGCCCGAGGGTCAGGAACCGTTCCTCGAATTCGCGGGTCTGGAAGCCGGTCCGGACCAGGATCGCGATCTGCGACAGGCTTTGGCCCTTGCGTTGCAGCACCTCGATCTCGTCGCCGACCCAGCGCGCTTCCTCGATGCCGTCCCAGTGCGGCTTCAGCACCACGCGCTCGCCGCCCTCGGCCGAGGTCCACAAGGTCTTGCCGAGCCGCCCCGCGTTCTTCGCGATCAGCCCGGACGCGGCGGCCAGGATCGGCGCGGTCGAACGGTAATTCTGTTCCAGCCTGACAATTTGCGCGCCGGGAAAATCCTTCTCGAAGCGCAGGATGTTGCCGATCTCGGCGCCGCGCCAGGAATAGATCGACTGGTCATCGTCGCCCACACAGCACAGATTCTTGTGCTGCTGCGCCAATAGCCGCAGCCACAGATATTGCGCGACGTTGGTGTCCTGATATTCGTCCACCAGGATGTAGCGGAAGCGGCGCTGATAATCGGCGAGGATTTCCGCGTTGGTCTGCAGCAGCGTGAGATTGTGCAAAAGCAGGTCGCCGAAATCGGCGGCGTTCACTTCGAGAAGCCGCTGCTGGTAAGCGCGGTAGAAATCGGGCGCCCTGCCGCGCGCCACATCCGGGGCGTCCTTGGCCGACACTTTATCGGGCGTGAGGCCGCGATCCTTCCAGCGCTCGATCACGCCCAGCACCATCCGCGCCGGCATCGCCTTGTCGTCGAAGCCGGCGGCCTGGACGATTTGCTTCATCAGCCTGATCTGGTCGTCGGTATCGAGGATGGTGAAATTGGATTTGAGGCCGACCGCCTCGGCGTTACGGCGCAGCATGCGCGCGGCGATGGAATGAAAGGTGCCGAGCCACAGGCCCTCGCCGCTGGCGCCGATCATGCGCTCCAACCGCTCGCGCATTTCCAAGGCGGCCTTGTTGGTAAAGGTGACGGCGAGGATCTGGCTCGGAAAGGCGCGGCGCGTATAAAGCAGATGCGCGAGCCGCGTGGTGAGAACGCGGGTCTTGCCGGTGCCCGCGCCCGCCAGCACCAGCACCGG
>JAATGI010000200.1 GCA_015654725.1 Rhodospirillales bacterium | reverse complement strand
GTTCAAGCCCTTCATCTACGCCAAGCTCGAACTCTACGGCCTCGCCAGCACCATCAAGGCGGCGAAGCGCTCGGTCGAGAAAGAGCGGCCCGCGGTCTGGGACATCCTGGAAGAGGTGATCCGCGAGCATCCGGTGCTGTTGAACCGCGCGCCGACCTTGCATCGCCTCGGCATTCAGGCCTTCGAGCCGATCCTGATCGAAGGCAAGGCGATCCAGCTTCATCCGCTGGTGTGCACCGCCTTCAACGCCGATTTCGACGGCGACCAGATGGCGGTGCATGTGCCGCTGTCTTTGGAAGCGCAGCTCGAGGCCCGCGTCTTGATGATGTCGACCAACAACATCCTGTCGCCGGCGCACGGCAAGCCGATCATCGTGCCATCGCAGGATATCGTGCTCGGCCTCTATTACATGACGCTGGAGCGGCCGGGCGAGAAGGGTGAGGGCATGGCCTTCGCCACGCTCGGCGAGATCGAGCAGGCGCTCCAAGCGCGCGCGGTGTCGCTGCAGGCGCGCGTCTCGGCGCGCGTGCGCAGTATCAACAAGGACGGCGACACCGTGATTCAGCGCGTCGTCACCACGCCGGGCCGGATGCTGCTATCGGAAATCGTGCCGATGAACGTCAATGTCGGCTTCGACCTGGTCAATCGCCTTCTGACCAAGAAGGAGATCACCAATCTTTTGGACCAGGTCTATCGCCACTGCGGCCAGAAAGAGACGGTGATTTTCTGCGACCGGCTGATGACGATCGGCTTCCAGCAGGCGTTCCGCGCCGGCATCTCGTTCGGCAAGGACGATCTGATTGTGCCGGCCGCGAAGGAACGGCTGGTCGATGCCGCCACCGCCAAGGTGAAGGAATACGAGCAGCAATATCTCGACGGCCTCATCACCCAGGGCGAGAAATACAACAAGGTCGTCGATGTGTGGTCGAACTGCACCGAAAAGGTCGCCGACGAAATGATGAAGGCGATCAAGACGGTGAAGCCGGGCCAGCCGATCAACTCGGTGTGGATGATGGCCGATTCCGGCGCCCGCGGCTCGGCGGCGCAGATCAAGCAATTGGCCGGGATGCGCGGCCTCATGGCCAAGCCCTCGGGCGAGATCATCGAGACGCCGATCATCTCGAACTTCAAGGAAGGCCTGACCGTGCTCGAATATTTCAATTCGACGCATGGCGCGCGCAAGGGCCTCGCCGACACCGCCTTGAAGACCGCGAATTCCGGCTATCTGACGCGCCGGCTCGTCGATGTCGCGCAGGACGCGATCATCACCGAGGAGGATTGCGGCACCAAGAACGGCCTGACCATGCGCGCGGTGGTCGAGGGCGGCGACGTCATCGCTCCCTTGGCCGACCGTATTCTCGGCCGCTCCGCCGCGGTCGATATCATCGATCCCGCGACCAAGAAGGTGCTGGTGCCGGCGGGCGGCCTGGTCGACGAGGAGGCGGTCGAGCGCATCGACAATGCCGGCGTCGATTCCGTGCTGATCCGCTCGGTCTTGACCTGCGAGACGCGCACCGGATTGTGCGGCAAATGCTATGGCCGCGATCTGGCGCGCGGCACCATGGTAAATATGGGCGAGGCGGTTGGCGTCATCGCGGCGCAATCGATCGGCGAGCCCGGCACGCAGCTCACCATGCGGACCTTCCATATCGGCGGCGCGGTGCAGCGTGGCGCCGAGCAGAACTCGGTCGAGGCCGCGTTCGACGCCAAGGTGCAGATCCGCAACCGCAACGTCGTCATCAATTCGAGCAAGATCCCGGTGGTGATGGCGCGCAATTGCGAGGTCGTGCTCTTGGACGAGAATAATCGCGAGCGGGCGCGGCACCGCGTGCCCTATGGCGCGCGGCTGTTGGCCGATGACGGCGCCATGGTGGAAAAGGGCCGGAAGATCGCGGAATGGGATCCTTACACCATTCCGATCATCACCGAGCGCAACGGCTATGCCCATTACGTCGATCTCGTCGAGGGCCTTTCGATGCGCGAGGTGACCGACGAGGCCACCGGCATTTCGTCAAAGGTGGTGATCGACTGGAAGCAGCAGCCGCGCGGCAACGATCTGCGGCCGCTGATCACGCTCCAGGACGCGCAGGGCCGCATGCTGAAGCTGGCGAACGGCGCCGAGGCGCGTTACTTCATGTCGGTCGACGCCATTCTCTCGGTCGAGAACGGCGCCGAGGCGAAGGCCGGCGACGTGCTGGCGCGTATCCCGCGCGAATCCTCGAAGACCCGCGACATCACCGGCGGCTTGCCGCGCGTTGCGGAATTGTTCGAGGCCCGCAAGCCCAAGGACTTCGCCATCATCAGCGAAAGCGAAGGCCGGGTCGAGTTCGGCAAGGACTACAAGACCAAGCGCCGCATCGTCGTGGTGCCGAGCGAGGAGGGTGCTTCGCCGGTCGAATATCTCATCCCCAAGGGCAAGCATATCAGCGTGCAGGAAGGCGACAACGTCCAGAAGGGCGATCTCCTGATGGACGGCAATCCCGTGCCGCACGACATCTTGCGCATTCTCGGGGTCGAGGCGCTGGCCAATTATCTGGTCGCCGAAATTCAAGAGGTCTATCGCCTCCAAGGCGTGCGCATCAACGACAAGCACATCGAGGTGATCGTGCGCCAGATGTTGCAAAAGATGGAGATCGAGGATCCCGGCGAGACCACCTATCTCGCGGGCGAGCAAGTGAGCCGCCTCGAGTTCGAGGCGGTGAACGTCAAGGCCGCGGCCGAGGGGCTGCGCCCGGCGCGGGGGCACGCGGTGCTCCAAGGCATCACCAAGGCGAGCCTGCAAACCGATTCCTTCTTCTCGGCGGCGTCGTTCCAAGAGACCACGCGCGTGCTCACCGAGGCGGCGGTGTCGGGCCGGATCGATACCCTGACGGGCCTCAAGGAGAATGTCATTGTCGGCCGGCTCATACCGGCCGGCACCGGCAGCGTCATGGCGAGTTGGCGTCTGCTCGCGGCCGATCGCGACAAGGAGCTGGCGGCGAAGCAGCCGCCGGCCGAGGCGCCGGTTCCGGCGATCGAGGCTGGTCGCAAGACGGCGTAGTTGTCAGTCGTCAGTTTTCAGTTGTCAGTTCGCGGTGGTATGAGCCGCTTACTGATAACTGAAGACTGAGAACTGAATACTTCTACGCGAGGCCCGGCGGCGGGACGAAGCCGCCGAATTCGCGCTCGATGAGGCGCGCGAATTCGATGGTGGTGCGATCCTCGAGATAAGGCCCCATGATCTGGACGCCGACGGGCAAGCCCGCTGGCGTGCGCTCGATCGGCGCCACCGTTCCGGGCAGCAGCACCGCGCTCGCGACGCCGGGCCACAGAATCTGAGCGGTGTACGTCACTTCCTCGCCGTCGATGATGGCGCGACGGTAGGCTTGGACGGGAATGTAATTGTGCGGGAAGGCCGGGGTCGAGAAGGGCGGGCACAGCACCACGTCCCAGTCGTGGAACAGCGCGCGCCATTGTGCCCGCTGCCGCCCGCGCGCCAGATCGGTCATGATCCATTCGCGATGCGACTGCATCGTCGAGCGCAACCACAAAGCCCGCGGCGACTCATCCTGGGGCGAGAGCGCCGCGATCTTGACTTTGACATCTTCGATCGCCGGGGGCGGCAGGAACGCCGTCATCTCCGCCACGAACAGCGGAAGGTAGGTCCGCGCGTTCGCGACAAGATCGGGAACCTGGTTTGAGGCGCGCGAGACGCGGGCGCCCGC
>JAATGI010000151.1 GCA_015654725.1 Rhodospirillales bacterium | reverse complement strand
TCTCGATGCACTCCTCGGCCGAAGCGCCGCGCGCCACCGTCGCCGCGAAGGGATAGAGGTTCACCACGAGCAGATCGATCGGCGCGATGCCATGCGCGGCGATAGCGTCGAGATGATCCTCGCGGTCGCGGCGCGCGAGCAATCCGCCGTGAATCGCCGGATGTAGCGTCTTGACCCGGCCATCGAGCATTTCGGGAAAGCCCGTGACCTCGGCGACTTCGCGCACCTTAAGCCCGGCGTCGCTCAAGACCTTGGCGGTGCCGCCCGACGAAATCAGCTCGATCCCGCGCGCCGCCAAATCGCGCGCCAGCTCGACCAGGCCCGTCTTGTCGTGCACCGAGATCAGCGCGCGGGCGATCCGGCGCCGGCCGTCATTGGAGGCAGTTTCGATCATTCACTTGATCTTACCCGTCATTCCCGCGAAAGCGGGAATCCAGGAGTAAGCGACGTGCGCCGGCCCTGGGTCCCTGCTTTCGCAGAGACGACGGATGGGTATTTCAATTTGATTGGCAGCCGCCCTAGACAACGACGCGCTCGCTTTCGGCGGTCTTTTTCGCCTCGATTTTCTGCTCGCGCTTCAAGGCCCATTTCACCGTGGCGCCCTCGCTGCCGACATGGCCGTCGAGCACGATCTGCTGGGTTTTGCGCAAGGCGCCGCCGCCGAGATAGACGCTTTCCGCCATGCTCATGACCGCGCCATGCGCCCTGAGGCGCCAGCCGGCGCCGCTCGGCAACCGCAACAGCGCGGCGGCGCCGTCCTGCGTCACCGAGGCCTGCACGCTCGGATGGAGGTGAAAGCGGATGGTGAAATTCTGGCCGGCGCGGCCTTCGAGCTTGTCCTCACCGCGCAAATCCTCGCCCTCGGCGGCGAGAAACAATTGCCGGGTATGGACCAGGCCGAAGGCCGATTTATAGCCGTCATGGCTCGCCTCGACCCATTGGCTGCCTTGATCCTCGGCGCGTTCGCAGGTGACATGGCGTGGCTTGCGCCCGAGCCCGCCCGAGGGCCGCACCTCGGCGGAATTGGTGTCGGCGACGGTCAAGGTCGAATGGGCGGCGGTGGCGCGGGCGAGCGCGCGCCACTCTTCGGTCGGGCCGTGATAGCCACCGCAATTCACGATCAGCCGCTCCTTGGCGAAGCTCATCTCGAAGGACAAGGTGCCGGCATGGGCGAAGCGGTCATAGCCCGCGGGCGGCGGCGGCCCGGCATCGATCACGAGCAGGGTCTTGCCGCCCTGCAGCCGCTGAAAGCCGATATAGGGCATGCTGGCGGGCGGCTTGCCCTTGGCGTCGGCTCGCGCCAGCACCAGATCGATCGCGGCGGCGTCATCCTCGACGGCGCCGTTGAACAGCGCGAACCTGCCGTCGCCATGACGGAAAAAGCGCAGCGCCGGCGCGGCGCGGTCGATCGCCGATTGCAGATCGCCCGGCACTTCGAGCTGCGCCGCCCGCAACGCCTCGCGCGCGTCGATGAGATAGCGCATCGCCGTCATCTGCGCGCGCGGGCCGCGCTCGACATGGCCGCCATCGGGCCGGATCTGCGCCTCGACCTCGCGCAAAAGCCGCGTCAGCGCGGCATGCGCCTTGCGCTCGCGCCCCAAGGCGATATAGGCGACGACGAGGCCCCGCAACGCGCCGAGCCGCGCCAGCCCCCTTGTGTCGCGCCGGACCGAGCGTTTCAGATACCGCGTCTGGCGGGCAAAGCTCTTGAGCAGCTTCGCCTGGAAGTCGCGATCGCGCGCGATCGCGGCGAAATGCTCGGTCCAGGCAACGAGGCGATCGGCCACGACATCGGCGCGCCACACCGTCGGCGTCCAGGCGTCGCAATGATCGAGCCAATCGCGCGTCCATTCGCCCGCCGCCCAAGGCGCCACCGAGCCGCCCGCGGCCAGCAAATCCGCGAGCCAGCCGAAGCGATGCAGCTCGGCGACGAATTCGGGCCGCAGCTCCTCGCTGCCGTCCCAAGGCGGCGCGGTGCGGCGCAACAGCTCGCCGGCGAAACGGAACTCGCCGCCGGCCAAGGCGGCGCCGCGCGCGGCGTCGCCC
>JAATGI010000463.1 GCA_015654725.1 Rhodospirillales bacterium | reverse complement strand
GCATCACCAAGGCCTATACCACCCGGGTCGGCGGCGGGCCGTTCCCGACCGAGCTCACCAACGGGGTCGGTGAGATGCTTGGCCCTCGGGGCAACGAGTTAAGCGGCGTGACCGGCAGGAAGCGGCGATGCGGCTGGTCCGAGGCCGTCATGGTGCGGCAGGCGATCACGGTCGCCTGCATCGACGGCATCGCGCTCACCAAGCTCGACGTGCTCGACGGCTTCACCGAGCTCAAGGTCTGCACCGGCTATCGCTGGCGCGGCGAAACCCTCGACCATCTCCCCGCCGGCACCGGCATCCAGGCCGAGATCGCGCCCGTGTACGAGACCATGCCCGGCTGGAGCGAAAGCACCAAGGGCGCCCGAAGCTGGGCGGACCTCCCGGCGCTCGCGATCAAATACATCCGCCGGATCGAGGAACTGATCGAGGCGCCGGTCGCGATGCTCTCCACCAGCCCCGAGCGCGACGACACCATCCTGGTCCGCGACCCGTTCGCCGATTGAGGCCGCGCCGGCGCCTCGATCCGGCGCGGCAAATTGGCTTCGTTTGGCAGAATTTAGAGTCGCGCGATCCACCTCGCACATTTCAGCCCCCACCCGCAAAGCTTCGCTTTGCTGCCCTCCCCCGCCAGCGGCGGAGGGTTGGGAGGGGGCTTCCAGCGGCGCAGGACCAGAAATGAATCCGCCCCGTTGCTTCCCCGCCCGTCGGCGCTCCAATTCCATCAGCGCGCGCTGGAAGCCGCGATCGAGCATCGCCTCGTAGCGCGCCAGCGACGACATCTCCCGGGGCCACGCGTCCATGCGCGGCGGGTTGTTCCGCTCAAAGATTCCGGCGCGCCGCCTGGATTCGCCATTGAATAGCGCGGCTTCGACGCGATAGAGCCGCTCCAACCGCCAGCCACACAGCGCCGCGCGCCGCACCAGCATGGTTTCGACCGCATTTCGCGGTTCCGCCGCGATAATCAGCGCGTCGCAATAGCGCTGAAACTCCTCGTCATCCTCGTCGAATGCGATCGGTTGCCGGGACGACAGCCCGTGCTTGACCGCGTTGCCGCGCGATTTCTTCTTACCATCCAGGGTCTTAGGACCGATACTCTTGTCCGCATTGGCCCGATTGGCCGCAATCTGTGCGTCACTCGCCATGAGTCACCTCCTGGCGAGAAGATATAACGCGTAATACGTATTATTTCAACCGCTAATTACGTTTTAATGCCAAGGCGACCTAGGGTCGCGACCGACTCAATTGACTTGGTCGCCATGCCGACGAACGTCGGCATCCATCGCCGCGCGTCCGCGCGGCACATGACTCTTATGGCTTTCGCAACTGGGCGATGATGTCGTCGCGATCCATCGCAACCTTATAGCACGAAAGGTCGGCTATCGCCCGGCCATGGCGGCGCGGCGGCGGTGATGGGCGCTGACATAGTCCTGGATCGCTTCGTCCAGCTCTTCGAGATGGTCCTGGAAGAAATGGTCGGCGCCTTTGACCAGTTTGTATTCGATCTTGATGTCGCGCTGATGCATCAGCTTGTCGATCAGTTTCTGCACCGCCTCGATCGGCACCAGCGGATCCTGGTCGCCATGCACGATCAGGCCCGATGACGGGCACGGCGCCAGGAAGCTGAAATCGTACATATTGGCCGGCGGCGCGACCGAGACGAAGCCGTCGATCTCGGGCCGGCGCATCAACAACTGCATGCCGATCCAGGCGCCGAAGGAAAAGCCGCCGATCCAGCACGCCGAGGCGTTGGGATTGTAGCCTTGCAGCCAATCGAGCGCAGAGGCGGCGTCCGACAACTCGCCCTCGCCGCGGTCGAAGGTGCCCTGGCTGCGCCCGACGCCGCGAAAGTTGAAACGCAAGGCGGCAAAGCCCTGCTGCACGAAGGCGTGATAGGCGGTGTACACCACCTTATTGTTCATGGTGCCGCCATATTGCGGATGCGGATGCAACAACAGCGCGATCGGCGCGTTGGGCTGCTTGGAGTGGTGGTAACGGCCTTCGAGCCGGCCGTCGGGTCCGCTGATGATGATTTCAGGCATGGGGAATAACCGACAAAATAGAGTGGTCTTTTTCGTTTGAAGTGCACATATATAGGCCGTTAAAATTGGGTGCGGAACTTGGTCATGCAAGGCGCGCGGCCGGTCAGGGCGGCGGCGCGCGGGAATTCCATCATAGCACAGCGGACGTCATGATTCTGAAGAACTTGCGTGAAGACATCGATAATGCGTTGCGGCTCGACCCGGCGGCGCGCTCCCGGCTTGAGGTCCTGTTCTGCTATTCCGGGCTGCATGCCGTATGGCTGCATCGCGGCGCCAATTTCTGGTGGCGGAACGGCTTCGAGCTCATCGGCCGCTTCATTTCCCAGACCGCGCGGTTTCTGACCGGGATCGAAATCCATCCCGCCGCGAAGATCGGGCGGCGCCTGTTTATCGATCACGGCATGGGGGTGGTGATCGGCGAGACCGCGGAAATCGGCGACGATGTCACGCTGTATCAAGGCGTGACCTTGGGCGGCACCCAGCTCCATCGCGGCAAGCGCCATCCGACCCTGGAGGACGGCGTCATTGTCGGCGCCGGCGCCAAGATTCTGGGCGGCTTCACGGTCGGCAAGAACGCGCGCGTCGGCGCCAACGCGGTGGTGATTTCGGCGGTCAAGGCCGGCGCCAGCGTCGGCGGCGTGCCGGCGCGGGTCTTGGGCGAGGACGTGCCGCAGCCGCTCCACGCCGTGACCGAGGACGACCTGGCGCCGATGCCGGCGCCGGCCTTCATCCCCTACGGCACGCCCTGCGACGAGACCCCCGATCCGATCGCCTGCAAGATCGACAAGCTCGGCGCCGAGATGGAAGCGCTCCGGACCCGGGTGGCGGAATTGGAGCGCGAGCTCGAGGCCGCCCGCGTGCCCGCGATCGGCCGCCGCCAAGCCTAAGGGGACGCCGCCATGCGATTGAGCGCGAAGGGCCGTTACGCGGTCATGGCCTTGGTCGATCTCGCCAAGCATAGCGACGGCCAGCCGGTGGTGCTGGCCGATATCGCCGAGCGCCAGGTCATTTCGCTGTCCTATCTCGAACAACTCTTCGCCAAGCTGCGCTTGGCCGGCCTGGTCAAGAGCGTGCGCGGACCGGGCGGCGGCTACCTTCTCGGCCACGGCGCCGACGAGACCCGGGTCTCCGACATCATCCTCGCGGTCGATGAGCCGATCCGCGCGACGCGCTGCACGCCCGGCGCGCCGACCGGTTGCAGCGGCAGCAAGACGCGCTGCCTCACTCACGATCTTTGGGAAGAGCTCGGCAATCAGATTCATCTCTATCTGAGTTCCGTGACTTTGGCCGATGTCGTGGCGCAACGCGTGCTGGGGCTTTCCGGCGTGGTGCACCGCGCCAGCCGCGGCGTTGTCGAGAGCGAGCCGGAGCGCGACCGCGCCGTCTTGACGCAGTAGTTGCCACTCGGTGTCATGGGTAAGCATCACCCCCACCCGGCGCTTCGCGCCGACCTCCCCCATCGAGGGGGAGGTTATAATTTTTCTTCCCCCTTGATGGGGGGAGACAGCGACCGCCGGATACAGTCCGGCGGGAGCAGAGGGGGGTGATTCGATGCCCTCGTTCAACCCAGCCTATCTCGATTGGAACGCCACGGCGCCGCTGCGGCCCGAGGCCGCCGCCACGATGACGGAAGCCCTGGCGCGCACCGGCAATCCCTCTTCGGTTCATCGCCAAGGCCGCGAGGCGAAGCGCGCGCTGGAACAGGCGCGCCGCCAGGTCGCGGCGCTGGTCAATGCCGCGCCCGCCGAGATTATTTTCACCTCGGGCGGCACCGAGGCCAACCATCTGGCGCTGCGCGGGCTGGCAGGGCGGCGGCTCATCATCTCCGCCATCGAACATGACTCGGTGCGGGCGGCGGCACCCGACGCCGCGATCCTGCCGGTGACGCCGGACGGCATCGCCGATCTCGGCGCGTTGGAGCAAATGCTCGCGGCCGATGCGCGGACGGCGTTGGTGTCGCTGATGCTGGCCAATAATGAGACCGGCGTAATTCAGCCGGTGGGCGAGGCCGTGCGGCTCGCGCATCGCCATGGCGCGCTCCTGCATTGCGACGCGGTCCAAGCCGCCGGCAAAATTCCGGTCGATCGCCGCGCGCTCGGCGCCGATCTGCTGACGCTGTCGGCGCACAAGATCGGCGGGCCGATGGGCGTGGGCGCGCTGGTGGCGTCGCCCGATCTGCCCTTGCAGGCGTTGCAGACCGGCGGCGGACAAGAGCGCGGCCGGCGCGCCGGCACCGAAAATCTGCCGGGCACCATCGGCTTCGGCATCGCCGCCGAAATCGCGGCCCGGTCGTTCGACGATTACGCGCGCGTGGCGGCGTTGCGCGATGCGGCCGAGCGGCGGCTTCTCACGATGGCACCCGATGCGCATATCTTCGGCATTACCGCGCCGCGTTTGCCGAATACGATTTGCATTTCGATGCCGAATGTCGCCGCCTCGACCCAAGTGATGTCGCTCGATCTCGCCGGCGTGATGGTGAGCGCGGGCGCGGCCTGCTCCTCGGGCAAGGTCAAGCGCTCGCATGTACTCGAGGCGATGGGCGTGGCGCCGGCCGAGGCCGATTGCGCCATCCGAATCAGCCTCGGCTGGAGCACAAGCGAAGCCGAGATCGATCATCTCGTCGAGGCGTGGGGCGTGCTTTATGCCCGCACCCGCGCGAGCGCCGCATGAGCGAGCGCCCAATCTATCTCGACTATCAGGCGACGACGCCGACCGACCCGCGCGTGGTGGCGGCGATGCTGCCCTATTTCACCGAGCGCTTCGGCAATCCCGGCTCGGTCAGCCACGCCTATGGCCATGAGGCGGAGCGCGCGGTCGAGAAAGCGCGCGGGCAGATCGCGGCGCTGATCGGCGCCGAGGCCCGCGAGATCGTGTTCACCTCGGGCGCCACCGAGAGCAACAATCTCGCCATCAAAGGAGCGGCGCATTTCCATCGCGCCCAGGGCCGCGACCATGTCGTCACCGTCGCGACCGAGCATAAATGCGTGCTCGAAAGCGCCGCGGCGCTGGAGCGCGACGGCTTCCGCGTCACCATGCTCGGCGTCGACGGACGCGGCTTCGTCGATCCGCGTGACATCGAGCGCGCCATCGACGGCCGCACCGCCATCGTCTCGGTGATGGCGGCGAATAACGAGATCGGCGTTGTTCAACCCATCGCCGAAATCGGCGCCCTCTGCCGCGCGGCGGGCGTGCTGTTTCACAGCGACGCGGCCCAGGCGGTCGGCAAGATCCCGATCGATGTCAATGCCATGACCGTCGATCTGATGTCGATCTCGGGCCATAAGATTTACGGACCCAAAGGCATCGGCGCGCTTTATGTGCGGCGCCGGCCACGGGCGCGGATATCGCCCCTGATCGATGGCGGCGGGCAAGAGCGCGGCCTGCGCTCGGGCACCTTGCCGACGCCACTCTGTGTCGGGCTGGGCGAGGCGGCCGACATTTCGCGCGTGGAAATGGCCGAGGAAGCGGTACGGCTCTTGGCGCTGCGGGAGCGGTTCTTGAGCCGCGTCCGCGCTCGCATTCCGGAGGTTCAGCTCAATGGCGATGCCGAGGCGCGGCTACCCGGCAATCTCAATCTGAGCTTTCCCGGAATCGCCGCCACCGATCTGATGGAGGCCTGCCCCGGCGTTGCGGTATCGTCGGGCTCGGCCTGCACCTCGGCCGAACTGGAGCCATCCTATGTCCTGCGCACGCTGGGATTTTCCGACGAGCGCGCCGGCGCCAGCATCCGGATCGGCTTCGGCCGCATGACCACCGAGCGCGAGGTCGATCGCGCCGCCGAGATCTTGACCGACGCCGCCCGGGGCCTGGCCCGTACCGGCTCGATTCGGGATGAAAAAGCGCGCGCCTTGCCTATATGATAGAATCAATCGAATATTGTGAAGTAAGGTCGAGGTTGCGATGGCCCTTCGTCAGGCAATGACCATAACCGATTCGGCGGCCACGCGCGTTCTGGCGCTGATGGCCAAGCGCGGCAGGCCCGCGTTCGGCATTCGTATCGGCGTGCGCTCGCGCGGCTGTTCCGGCCTGACCTACACGCTCGAATATGCCGATGAGAGGGGTAAATTCGACGAGGTGGTGCAGGACAAGGGCATCACCATCCTGATCGACCCGAAAGCCAGCATGTTCATCATCGGCACCGAAATGGACTATGTCGAAGACAAGCTGCAATCGGGCTTCACCTTCCGCAATCCCAATGAAAAGGGCCGTTGCGGCTGCGGCGAATCGTTTCACGTCTAGGCAGGTTCGCGAACGCCCGGCATGGCCCAGGCTCCCAGCCCGATAAAACTGTTCCAGATCGAGGAGCCGGACGGTTCCCAGGCCGCCGAAGACGGTGTCGGCATGGCGGTCGGCATCGAAGTGTCGCGCGAGCATGGCGTCTCGGTCGCGGCCTCGATCGGCGGCAACGCCGAACTGATCGTCCAGCCGAGCGGCACCGGAATCGCCGCCGCCGATGAGGCGGCGCTGGCGGATTTTCTGCGCGCGGCGCGGGCGGCGACGGAAAAAGCCGTGGCGCGGCCGGTGACGCATGCGATCCTGCGGCTCGACGGTCTCGACATCGCCGACGGCGTGGTGCTGCGCGCCGCCGCCGCCGCCGATCTGGCGCTCCTCGGCATCCGCCGCGACGGCACGGTGCTGGACGCCGCGGTCGCGGCCGAGGATATTGCCGGCGCCTTGTCGCGCTGACATTTTTCGCCGCCGCGAGCCGGATTGAGCATGCCGAAGTTGGTATTCATCGAACGTGACGGAACGCGCCGCGAGGTCGAGGCGCCGGTGGGACTTTCCGTGCTCGAGATCGCGCAT